>JAGQXH010000074.1 GCA_020436695.1 Lewinella sp.
ATCTTCTCCCATTTCGTAGTAGGTGCGCAGCAAAAGCGCTTTGGCACTCTGATTGTACCGGGGATCGCTATATTCCACCTGGATTAACAGGTCTAATACCTCGCCAAACTGACCAGCTTCGTGGTAATAGGCCGCCAGATTGAAGCGAAAGGCATTATCCGCCACTTCCGGACGCAAACTGGATCGGTAATCATTGATAAAGCGGTGAACCCATTCCAGTTCTCCCAGTCTTAGCCCTACCGTAACAATGTTCTTGTAGTGCCATTCGGACAAATGGCCTTCTTCCAGCAAGAGTTCCTGTTCGAGTTGAGACTGATACAACCGGAACAACTCAGTAAGAAATTGCAGATTATTCTGATTGATCTCCCGGATGCAGTAATTCTGAAAGTAATTGTAAAGGCCGGCCCGTTCGGGAGCAGGGAAACTGGCCTCGCTATCTTTCAAAACCCGCAGCGCCTCAAAGTAGTAGCGGTGATCACTTTCACTCAACATAATGTAGAGCTTGTAGTACAGGTAGACCGCCGGGATCTCCCGGTAGTCCTCCATATTTTCAGCCACTTCCCGGAGCGCAGAGGCCATCAATCGACTCTCCGTCTGTACTTTAACCATATTGCGACGTACCTGCATCTCCACCGCGTTTTTCATCTTCTCGGCAAGATAAAAGTGGTCCAGCCGCTGCTCCATCTCCGTCAGCCCGGAAAGGTCACGTTTGGCAACAATGTGATTGAGGTAGTAATCCTGTTCGGCCGAAAGGCGATAGCGGTGCCACCACTGAACGCTGGGTTGTTCGGCTGCATTCTCCAGATGATCCGTCGAGCGATCCAGTGCCCGGTGGTACAGACCAAATGCCTTTACCTGTCGAAGACCGCGTAATAGGAGGTTATTGGTTTCTGCGGGCTCGAGTTTCAGTGCTTCTTGGGCCAAAAACTGCTCGGCCAGCCGGTAGGTATAGGTAAATAGTACCGCCAGTTTGCCCTGATCGTGCCGCTTACCGGGAAACAAATGACGAAAGACTACGTTGCGCTCGCACTTTCGTTCCTCAAAATCCGGATAACATTGTTCCAGATAGGCCACCAATGCCTGCACACCGACGTGTTTATTGAAATACGGCGACTGAGAAAATTCCCGAAAGCGGGTCATCTCCTTTCGATTGAGCTTTCCGAGCAGATCTATAAGCTTATGTTGCCACATTTATTTCACAAATACAAAAAATAAAAATTCCAAATCAAAAATAAACATAATCTTCTATTTTACAATATTTTAAAATCCAATTATTGACCATATTTTAGATATTTTTTCCAAAAATTGCCATATTTAATTGTTCCCGGACCATACGGAAGTGTGCATTTTTGTAGCATGAAGATTTCATGAACACGAAATAAAAAGCGACATGCCATCATTCCCTAAACTAACCTGGCTATTTTGCCTCATATTTTGCAGCAGTATAGGCTCTCTGTATGCACAGGACGACTCTTGCCTGCGCTTTGAAGATCTACCTGCCGATGCCGTATACGGAAAAGATAGCGACCTCTCCCCCGGCGACCTGGCTTTCTCTCTCAAAGGAGTTGATGTATACGTCCAGGAATTCATATACAGCACTACTGAAAATCCAGGTTTTTGGAATGCCAGCGTTACAAGTGACATCTTCGGCAATCCTCAGCCGGGTATGGATGGTCAGTATCTATTCATCAGTAACATCAACCTGCAATTTGATTTTTCCAAACTGGATTACGCCGTCAATGGGTTGTGCTTTCAAGTTGTAGATGGCGGTGGGGAAGAGAACATTGCAGTCAATGGAGAAGAGATTAAAGTTATCCCGAATTTTCTGGATGCCCCGACGGAGATCGCTCCGGATGTTTTTCTCTCGGTAACTCCACTGGAACCTACTCCGGGAACCTATCCCCGCAATTTCCAGGTCTGCCTGCGCGGTAAGATCGAAAATCTGACCATCGGAGGCCAGGAATTCGGCTTTGACAACCTGTGCCTATACCCTGAGCCCTGCACACTGGACGATCTGAAAGCCGAGATCGTCAACTGTCGCCTGGTAGATGATATTTACGTTTACGATCTCCATATCGACCTTTCGCTCCAATCCACTAACAATAGTTTTTTTGACCTCTATGTGAACAATACCTTTCGCGGATATTACAGCATCGAAGACTTGCCGGTGCTGCTCAAAGAAGTGCGCATTCCGGCCAACATCATTGATTTCCCGGTCGAAGTTTGTCTGAACGACCGGCCGGACTGCTGTCAACGTATTGAGATTCCCAACGCCGGCTGCCCTGATAATTGTCAGCTGGAAGCCGTCGACATCGGTGAGATCGAATGTAGCTTCGACGGCCATTACTACACTACTATCGACGTAAAGGGGGCCAATCTTTCGGGTATGATCACCATTACCAATGAAATGGGAGCAACCTGGACCGGACCTGCCGACGGTTCGGAGCGGGTTAAATTTCCCATCCCGTCGCAACACTATGATAGGTGGATAGTCTGCGACGATCAAAATCCGGATTGCTGCTTTACCTTCGATTTCGAAGTCCCCTGTGCCCCCTGCCGCATCGGTGCGCTCCAGGTTGAAACTGCTGAGTGTGCCGATGACGGCACTTTTTACTTCCGGCTGGACTTCGAGCATTTCACGCCTACCGGACAGTTTTACGTGTATGTCAATAACGAAAAGCACTCTGCCCACGCCTATTCCAATCTTCCGATACTGATCGGACCTTTCACCAATAACGAACCTGATGGCTGGAAAATACTGGTGAAAGATGCCTCCGAACAGTGTGCCGAAGATATTTTTATCGAAGCCGTCAGTTGTAATCCCGCTGAGTGTAAGATCGGAGCGTTACACTTTTCCGAACCGATCTGTACCGACGACGGGCAGTTTTATTTTGAACTGAATTTCGAGCATGCCGGCAATACCGATAAATTCCTGTTGTATCTCAACGGTGAGCTGTACGAAAGCTATGCTTACGGAAATCTGCCGGTCAAGGTAGGTCCTTTGCCCGGAGTAGCGGATAAAGACTGGCACGTACTTGTGCGGGATGCAGGCTCTAACAGCAATAACACCTGTGCTTCGGATGCCAACCTGCCCGCCGTGAATTGTCCGATAGGAATTTGCGAGATCGGTGAAGTAAAGATCTCCGACCCCATCTGTGCGGAGAATAACCAATTCTACTTTGAGCTGAATTTCGAGCATGCCCATACCTCTGACAAATTCCAAGTATTACTGAATCAGGATGTTTACGAAAGTTATGCTTATAGCGATCTCCCCATCAAGGTGGGCCCGCTCCCGGCCGGAACGGGTCAGGACTGGCATATTCTCGTACGTGATCTCGGCGGTGCCGGCACCTCACCCTGTGCTTCGGACGGCAAATTAGCGGCGGTGAACTGTCAGGGAGATCCATGCTCTATTAGTGGCCTTGACGTGATCGAATACCATTGTACAAATGACGGGGAACAGTTTTACGCGGTGATCGATTTTGACCACAAGAATACCTCCGATGTCTTCGAACTCTATTTATTTGAAGAGCTTTACGGCACCTATGCTTACAACGAGCTGCCAGTGAAGATCGGCCCGCTGAATGCGCTGATCGATGTGGAATGGAAAGTCCTGGTGAAAGATCATTCCGGCGAGTGTGGAGAAGATATTTACTTCAGTGCTCCCGGTTGCGAACCTGGTGGCGGAGATTGTCACTTCTCCAACCTAAAGATTGAGCGCTATCCCTGCGTAGGCGGTCAATTCCTGGTTGATCTTTCCTTTGACATTAAAGATCCGGGACCGCAAGGGTATTACGTCTTTACCAACGGTAAGATCACCGGCCCACACTCCTATGATCAACCTTACATTACCCTCGGCCCGTTCACCGGGGACGGCACGACCACTTACGACTTCCTGGTGATCGATATTGAGGATCCCTCCTGTTACGGCTATTATGAGCTGGAACCTGTTGACTGCAGCAACCCCTGTTTTATCAGCAATGTGTTCGCGGAAGCACACGAATGCGGGGAGGACGGCGGCTTTTTGGTTGACATCGCTTTCGACTACGACAAGGTAGGCGGTTCCGGCTTTACTATCCGGGGTAACGGTGTGGAATACGGAAAATTTGAGTACGGCAAGCCGTTCTATACTATCGGCCCACTGAACGGTGACGGCAGTACTGTTTACGAATTCGTGATCATCGATAACGACAATCCCGACTGCAGAAGCTTCACTACCCTGGAAGCACCCGATTGTCTTCCCTGCTCTATCGGTGAACTGGACTACCAGATCCAGTGCCTCAACAACTCCAAACACTTTTTACTGAAGCTGGACTTTCCTTATGATAATCCGGCCAGTGAACGCTTTGTGGTAGCCATCGGCGATCACATCATCGGCACCTACAAATACGCTGCACTTCCTATTCAGTTGGAACCGGAATTGCCCGAAAACGGATCCCTCATCCTCGCTGTCTGGGATGCTGAAGAACAGACCTGCACCCAAAAAACCGAATTTACCATACCGTGTTGTTATCTCGGTGAACCTATCGTTGAAGCTCATCCCTGCGAAAATGACGGAGAACTCTGGATCGACCTCGACCTGAAGCATTACAATACCAGCGCATCCTTTAAACTGGTTTACGGGCAAGGCGATCATCTGCGGTCTAAGATCTACAAATACAGTGAGTTGCCGATCACACTCGGCTCTCTTTCCGGACAAAGTACGGGTGAATGGTACTTTGAGGTGACTGATCAGGGCTATTATTGTCAAAGCAGTACCTACCTGGAGACGGCCTACTGCGATAATGATGCTTGCGCAGAATGGGATGAAGTCCCACTCGGACCTTACGGCCCGCTTACCGGTTATCAGCCCGGAGATGAAATTGCCGGTGAAGATGGTCTGCGGTTGGCTTTTGCCAATAACAACCCGCCCGATTGCGAATGTTCCGTCTTTGTGATGAAGGCGACCACTTTCCCGAACTTCAGCGAAGCCAACGGGCAGGTGATCCTGTTGGATAACAGCGGTATTAACCTAAGCGCTCCGGGATACGACCTGACCTCATTAAGCCTGGATTATCTCTTCCGGGGCACCGAAGTATTGCTCCAGATCAATGGAGAAGCAACCATTGCGGTATCCAGTCCACTCAATCTTCCCACTGATATAGCTGCCGGTGTTACCCTTTCTGTAACGCCGCATAACACTAACGGTCGCCGGGGTACCATGACCTTTAGCGGAAAGATCCGCCGGATCAGCTTTATGTCTCGTGGAGAATGGGTGCTGGATAACTTCTGTGCGGAAAAGACCGAACAGGAAGACGAAGTCTGGCCCGGAGATACCAACAGCGACAACATCGCGAATCATCTGGACCTATTGAATATCGGTCTTGCTTACGGAGAAAACGGGCCGGAGCGCCCTACGGACAATATCGGCTGGGCGCCACAGGAAGTGGAGAACTGGAACGGCTTCTTTAATGAACAGCAGATCAACTATAAACACGCAGACGCGAACGGAGATGGAACAATCAACCGCCAGGATCGCAGCCCTATTTTGGAGAACTACGGATTAACGCATGGTCCCATCCCTGTTTTCTCCGGCATCCCGGCTACGGATAATGATCCCCCGCTTTTCACTGACTTTAATGGATTGGCCGTACCGATCCCGGTAGGCGGAACATTCCAGGTGCCTATCATTTTTGGTACGGAAAACCAACCGGTCAAGGACATCTACGGCCTGGCCTTTACCATCGAATTCGATCCGGCAGTGATCGATCCGACCAGTGTAGAGGTGGTTTATCCGGATAGCTGGCTGGGAAGTACCCAGGAAGATCTGCTTACGCTGGATCGCACCGAAGCCGACCAGGGCAGGATCAATATAGCCATCACCCGGATCAACAAGATCAATACGGGTGGATACGGACCGATCGCCGCCCTGATCGGTGCCATTGATGATATTGCGGGTAAGGAAACCGTAGTGAGCATTACCGAGGTAATGGCCATCACAGCTCTGGAAGACCGCATACCCGTTAACGGCAAGGCCAGCAAGGTCGAATTTTCCGATAAACTGAAAGAAGATATCGGCTATATCGATCTGAGCGCATCCCTGAATATTTTCCCGAATCCTACTTCCAGTGAGGTATTGATCACCACGCGATACAACTTCCCCATTCAGCGGATCCGTATTATGGATAGCTACGGCAACCCAACCGGTATTCAGGTGGAAGGAAAGAACCGGATCGATCTGAGTGAGTTGCCATCGGGCATTTACATGATGCGCATACAGTTGGATAAGTACACGATCAGCAGGAAGATTATCAAGGTGAATTAAAAGAGGAGAATATAATTGTCAGTCGTAAGTCACCTGGCCAGAATCTGAATAATACAGATGGCCCGACTTACGACTGACCATCCTAAATTCATTCAAAAGCGATGTCCAATCGATAAAAAGGTTTTCAGACCAGACTGTACCGTTCCATTTGTTTTAAGGGGCAGTGAAAACGTAAAATCAATCGGACCGATGAAGGACTGATAGCCTACCGTCGCCCCAAGTCCCCAGAGTACGATGTCTCGGTCTATGGGCGTATCCAGGCTTTCGGGAGACTGGAAAAAGCCCATATTGGTTTCAAGGCGTAACATCAGATTTCGATTGATCATCTGTTGCCATCCCAGACCGCCTCCCAAAGCAACCGAAGCCACCTGCTCGTTGGCATCCAGACCGATAAAAGAAATGTGTCGACGCCCCAGCCGCTGCGGCGAACCGATCAGATAGAAATCGCCAAAGGTATTTTCCGGATTCCAGACCGAACCGGCAAAGCCGTACAGCCGGAGGGAGGCTTTACTGTGAACAGGAACAAATGCCTGTGCCTGTAAGGTCAGTTTGAAGTAAGACCTGAAGCCGAAAATGGTATCCGGATCAAAAGGAATAATGTTGTTGACTTCTTTCAAGCGGTAGCGATTATTATTGATCAGTTTACCCTCAACCTGGACCAACATTCCCTTTCTGGGAAAAATATTCCGATCCAGAGAGTTGATATCCAGACCGGCATAAATATTATGATTGGTAAAAACAAGTTTGCGGAACCCCGGATCTGTCCCCGATTTGGGGCTAAAGGCCAGCCGTTCCCGCTGCAGTCCCGTACTCCACATTACGTTATGACCAAAACGATACTGCCAGTTCAATTCGATTAGTGATTCACTCAACCGATATTCCCGCTCGGTGATCCCTTTCTTCAGAATGGGGATCTCATCGCGGTTCATTTGCAGATCGGCAGCCAGTGAGGAACGCTGATTGCGGCTGATGTATTTCAGATAATTCAGATGAAAACGATAGTTATCCGCAACTTTGGAAACCATGACCAGGCGGGAAGAGGGCAGCCATAAATTACGACGGATAATGCCCAAAAGAAATCCTGCTTCGTGGTAAGAATCGTAGTTGATCGCGGCCTTCAGAATGGTTTGCGGTTTCTCCACCACTTTCAGCAACAGATGGTTCCGGCCGTTGATCTGCCGGATATGATAGGTCACTTTATCAAAAGCATTCGTACCGAAGAGCCGGTCAATGCCCTCTTCAATATCTTCAACGCGAATGGGACGGCCAAGGCGCAGATCGAAGCGGCCGGAGATCTCGTAACCCGAAATGCGTCTGTTTCCAATTACTTCCACCTGATGGATGATCAATGGTTCAGGTGTTTTTAAAGCAGGAACGGGGTCCTTTACCCCCAATGCCTGAATGGAATCAGCCAACTGCTGAAGACGGGGCAGCATCGCCCGCGCAGCGATTTCTCCCTGATGCATGATCGAATCAGCAGCGTGAAAACGGGAGGCACTGAAGCGACTCAAATCCGGTTCTATATAAATATCGCAGAGCGGTAGTTGCTGTTTGGCATCTTCGATACCCATCAGAAAAAAAGATTGCAGCAAAACATCCGACAGGCCGGTAAGTCGGTCCATTTCCGCTTTTTGGCGGCCGGTATAGACCCCGATTACAATATCCGCTCCCATATCGACCACTTCACGTACGGCAAAATTATGCACCAAACCGCCGTCTACCAGTAAATTGGTATCCCGGCGAATGGGTGTAAACAAAGTGGGAATGGCCATACTGGTCCGCATGGCCTCGGCCAGATCTCCACGATCCAATGTCACCGACTGGCCACTGATCATATCGGAGCCATTACATAAAAATGGGATCGGATAGTGGTTAAAATCTTCCACCAGCATGGTTGGCAAAGTCAACCGACTGAGTAATTTTGAGATCTGTTGTCCCTGATTCAGGCCACTGGGTACCTGGAGTTGCCAATTTTCAAAATCAAATTCAGCCAGTTGATTTTCAAAGAAGGGCTTTTCCTCAAAGATGACCCGGTCCAGTGGAATGCGGTCACTAAGCACTTCATCCCAATCCTGAGCTAAGATGAGTTGCTCCAGTGTATCTGCCCGGTATCCGATCGCGTA
The DNA here is from genome assembly GCA_020436695.1 of Lewinella sp. Classification (GTDB taxonomy): domain Bacteria; phylum Bacteroidota; class Bacteroidia; order Chitinophagales; family Saprospiraceae; genus Flavilitoribacter. The sequence goes on from JAGQXH010000074.1 coordinate 8,428, forward strand.
TAATCCACCAATAATGCTTCCCATACTGGTACCGGTGATATAATCCGGACAGATGCCTGCTTTTTCCAATATTTTTAATACGCCGACGTGAGCCATACCTTTGGCACCGCCACCGCTGAGAACAAGTCCAATTTTGGGTCGTTCCTGTTTTTCCGCGAGCAGAGCCAGTCGCTGCGCCTCCAGTTGGGGATAGCCACTCAATATGTAAATCAGAAACAGGATAATTTTAGGCAGTAGATCTCGCATGGCGTAGGTGGATTGGCTCACAATTTACGAAAAGCCGAAAGCGATATGCTACTGATTTCGATGGAGAACGGTGAGATGAAGATCAAGGTTTGATTTCCATAAAATAAGAAACGCTCCCGGATGGCCATCCGGGAGCGATCTCATATCAATAATAAAAAAAATGAGCTCAAATCAGCAGGCCAGGGCATCGAGATTATCTCTGGCGTCATCAATAGCCTGCTGATAAGCGGCAAGATCAGCCTGCGGTACGCAAAGTTTGATGTCTTCGGCGGCATCCAGGTAATCCTGATAGGCTGCCTTGTATGCGTTACAATTTTCAGTAGTAGGATCCTGGCCGTAAGCCGAGGCCGCATTTCCCAAGGCAGTTGCTTCCGCCTGCAATTCCGCTGTATAATTGAAATTGGCAGCACAGCCGCCGGGGCCGGGATCATTCTTAGTACAAGAAATTGTAGTACCCAGAGAAAGCACGAATAAAACAGCAAAAAATTTCATGAAGTGATTCATAGTGTTAAAGATGTTTAATGTTAAAATCAAAATAGTACGAGGTTGTATGTCTTTATATCAATTCGGTGGATTTTGTTACTGCTGATATATAGATGCCTACTGAACGTTTGCTTCCTCAGGCTTATTATGCCGTCCGAAACCCCAGGCAACTGCTTTGGTGGTTTCGCACATTTCGGGTGGAGCTTTTCAGGAAATTTCTTCTGGTCACGCTCTGGCGCAACAAGCAGAAAGGAAAAGAATATTTTGATGGAACCACCGGTGTAATACTGACAATCAAATACATGAACTGGTCCGATTATCCGGAAGAATACTTAATTTCAGTTGACCATTGAAAGAAATGATGACAAAAATCACCCAACCATCTGTCAAATATTACCGCTGTATCTGCCAAATGCCGCTACCTTTCGGGCATGAAACATGATAAAACGTTCATATAAATTAATCAACCACTAAAAAACAAGGTCGATGAAAAACCTGATCATATTAGGCGCAGGAACAGCCGGAACAACTATGGCCAATCTGTTAACCAAGCGCCTGAACAATAACGATTGGAACATCAAGATCATCGATAAGAACACCATCCACTACTATCAGCCAGGCTTTCTTTTTCTGCCCTTTGATCTATACAAACCCAAGCAGGTGAAAAAACCGATCGATGAGTTCATTCCACAGGGAGTAGAACTGATCCAGAAAGAGATCGATAAGATCGAAGTAGAAACCAATAAGATCTTACTGACCGACGGTGAAACGGTACCTTACGATATTCTGATCATTGCCACGGGTACGGATATTGCTCCGCAAGAAATAGAGGGTATGCTGGGCGACCACTGGCACAAGGATGTTTTTGACTTCTATACGTTTACTGGAGCCAAAAATCTACGCGACAAGCTACGGGAGTGGGAAGGAGGTGAACTCGTGATCCACATCGCAGAAATGCCGATCAAATGTCCGGTAGCGCCGCTTGAATTTGCCTTCCTGGCCGATTCTTTCTTTAAGAACAAAGGCATCCGGGATAAAGTAAACATCAGCTATGTGACGCCGATGGATGGAGCGTTCACCAAGCCCAAGGCAACCGAGGCCCTGAATTATCTGTTGGAAGAAAAGAACATCAAGATCATTCCGAGCTTCAACATTGAAAGTGTAGACGGCGAGAACAAGAAGATCGTGGATTACGGTGGAAAAGAAGTACCGTACGATCTGCTGGTAACGGTTCCGACCAATATGGGTAGCGACGTGATGGCCCGCTCCGGCATCGGTGATGACCTCAACTACGTACCTACGAATAAGGCCACGTTACAGACAAAGGTCAAAGACAATATCTTTGCCATCGGTGACGCCACCAACATTCCGGCGTCCAAGGCCGGCTCGGTAGCCCACTTTGAGTCTGAAATACTGACCGAGAACATCGTTCGGTATATTGAAGGCAAACCTCTGAAAGACGAGTTTGACGGCCACGCCAACTGTTTCATCGAAACGGGTAACGGTAAGGCGTTGTTGATCGACTTCAATTATACGCATGAGCCCGTTACGGGTACCTTTCCCTTCCCGGGTGTAGGTCCGCTACGGCTCCTGAAGGAAAGCCATATGAACCACCTGGGAAAACTGGCCTTCCGCTGGATCTATTGGAATATGCTGATCAAAGGAAAGCATATTCCGTTCGTATCCGCTACGATGAGCGAAGCTGGAAAAGATTTTTAGTAAGTCGTAAGTCTGAAAGTCGTAAGTCTCCAGTCTATACTTTTTAGTAAAGAATTTAAAGACAGACTTACGACTGACGGACTTACGACCTGCTGACTAACATTCATAAACAATAAAAAACACAACAATGGACAAAGTATTGGCAGGCAACACAGTAGCTGTAAATGATGAAGGCTACCTCGAAGATTTCAGTCAGTGGAATAAAGATATCGCAAAAGAAATGGCGGCTGAATATGGTATTGAACTGGGAGAAGACCACTGGAAAGTGATCGGTTATATCCAGGAACAATATGAAAAAGGAGCATCACTTAGCATTCGTAGTATCGGCAAGAGCGGTGTGGTGAGCATTAAGGAATTTTATCAGCTCTTTCCCGAAGGACCGCTGAAAAGAGCCAGTAAAATTGCCGGTATTCCGAAACCGGTAAGTTGTATCTAAAACGAGTCATCAGTCGTAGGTCAGTCAGTCGTAAGTCCTTACTAGCTATGGGACGGGGTGACCGACTTACGGCTTTAGACTGATTGACTTACGACTTAAATCAAATAATCATGGGAACGGCATCAAATAACGGCAAGGTGAGAAAGATCATGCTCATCCTTTCCAAAGCAACCATAGATAATGTGTATGCCTGCTTCATTCTGGCGAATGGTGCTCGAATGGAAGGCATCGAAGCGGAAATATTTTTCACCTTCTTCGGTCTGGAGGCTCTTCAGAAGACAAAACTGGAGCACCTGCACGTAGCCACCGTCGGTAACCCGGCCATGCATATCCCTACTCTGGTAGGTGGCTTACCCGGCATGGAAGCACTGGCAACCAAAATGATGAAAAAGGAAATGGAAAAACTGGACATTCCGCCAGTGGGCGAATTCCTGGAGATCCTTTCCGCTTCCGGCGTCAAGATCTGGGCCTGTAAACTGGCGATGGATATGTTCCACCTGGAAGAATCAGACCTGATCGACGATCTGGACGGCGTACTTACCGTAGGTGATTTCTACGATAAAGCAGCTGGTGAGAATACGCACCTGATGTTTATTTAGCAGTCGGCTAGTCGTAAGTCCCGGAGTCGTAAGTCACCACAGCCTGATCCATCATAGGATAGACTAATGGCTTACAACTCCCGGACTTAGCACTCACTAGAATAGTCCCGAGATATTCCCCTCTTCATCGATATCGATATGCTCGGCCGCCGGTTCCGCCGGGAGACCGGGCATTCGCATGATATTCCCGGTGATCGGGATGAGAAATCCTGCTCCGGCCGCAATCTCGATCTCGCGCACCGTAGCCACAAAATCTTTGGGACGGCCCAATAAATGAGGATTATCGGACAGGGATTTTTGCGTTTTGGCGATACATACCGGCAGTTGTTCCAGTCCCAGCTTCGCGATCTTGCGCAGGTCTGATTTGGCCTTAGGCGTATAGTCAATGGCTTTCGCACCATATATCCGGGTAGCCACGGTTTCAATTTTTTTCATAACATCCCATTCCCAACGGTACAACGGTTGGAAAGCATCTTCCGTTGAATCAACTGCAGCTGCTACCGCATCAGCTAATTCCATCGTGCCGCCGCCGCCTTTTTCCCAGCCGTTGGCAACTTCGGCTCTTATCCCCAGTTCCAGGGCTCTTTGCTGCACCACCTTTATCTCCGCATCACTATCTCCCGCAAAGCGGTTGATAGCGATCACTGCCGGCACTCCGAACAGGCTAATATTTTCCAGGTGTTTTTCCAGATTCGGCAAACCGGCTGCGACTGCGGCGGGGTTATCAGCTTTCAGTTCGGCCAGCGCCACACCTCCGTGGTATTTCAGAGCGCGAATGGTTGCCACCAGCACAACGGCTTTAGGAGACAGGCCTGCACTCTGGCATTTGATATCAAAAAACTTCTCCGCCCCCAGGTCGAAGCCAAAGCCGGCTTCCGTAACTACGTAATCCGCCAGTGAAAGCCCCATCCGGGTAGCGATCACCGAATTGGTACCCTGAGCGATATTCGCAAACGGGCCACCGTGGATGATGGCAGGATTTCCTTCTATAGTCTGTACCAGATTGGGCTGGATGGCATCCTTGAGCAGCGCAGCCATGGCACCGTGCGCTTGCAGATCACGGGCATATATAGGCTGCTGGTCGTAGGTGAAGCCTACAAAAATATTACCCAGTCGTTTTTTGAGGTCCGCCCGGTTTTCTGCCAAACACAAAATGGCCATGATCTCTGAGGCAGCGGTAATATCGAAACCCGTTTCACGTGGGACCCCGGAGGCCGTTCCGCCCAGACCGATCACGATCTGACGCAGGGCCCGGTCGTTCATATCCACTACCCGTTTCCACAGTACAGTACGCGGATCGATGCCCAACGAGCGGCTTTTACTCTGCAGGTTGTTGTCGATGAGGGCCGCCAGCAGGTTGTGTGCTTTTTCAATGGCGGAGAAGTCTCCGGTGAAATGCAGGTTGATATCTTCCATCGGCAATACCTGTGACCATCCACCACCGGTAGCACCGCCTTTGATGCCGAAAACGGGTCCCAGGGAGGGTTCACGCAATACCACACAGGTTTTGCGGCCGGTACGGTTCAGGCCCTCCGCCAGGCCGATGGACACGGTTGTCTTCCCCTCTCCGGCCGGTGTGGGGGAAATCGCCGATACCAGGATCAGTTTATTTTTCTTCCACTGGTCTTCCCGTATCAGGTGAAGCGGTAATTTAGCCTTGTATTTACCGTAAAGTTCCAGTTCTTCGGATGGGATATTGAGTTTTGCGGCAACTTCCTGAATGGGCCGCAATTGCACCGAACGGGCAATCTCGAGGTCGGTATTCATTGGTGGTCTTGATCTATTTGGTTAGCGGGGCGTAAGGTATTAATAGTGGCCGCTAAATCCAAATGATTTTGATCAGCAGAGCGTTATTGTCATTTTCCGGAAGCTAAACTACAATTCCAACAAGCCCTCCGGCAGATCCATCACCACTTCCTTCTTCTTATGATCCACCCGGCTGATCAGTTGCTCGTGTAAGGGGATCATCACTTCTGTGCCCTGGTATTCGACCACTGCCAGGAATTGTTCCGGCAGTTCTTCCACCGAACCGATCACCCCTACCGGACCGGCAGTCTGATCGATAATGGTATAGCCGATCCATTTGGCAAAAATGTGAGGTTCCTCCTCGGTGGTTCCTCCCGGGTGCTGCATATCCTCTCTACGCAGATACATGACTTTATCCGTCAGCGGACGGGCCGCCTCCTTACTGTCGATCTCTTCCAGTTTCAGAAACAGGTCTCCACTCCCCCACCGGTCATCAATAAAAAAAGGAACCGGATGGCCGCCCTCTTCCAGAAATACGACCTCCGCAGCTACAAAATCTTCAAAAAAAGCATCTTCGATGGTAATGCGGAGGGTGCCGTCCACACCGTGCGTTTTGTTGGTCCGGCCGATGGGTATAAGCGCTAAGTTCATTGTTTTGCAGTGGATTTTTAGTATTACAGCCCGGCACTGGAAACTGATAACGATTCAGATCACTCGATCAGCCGTTTACGCAGGATCAATCCTTTTTCCGCTTTTTCTTCCCAGGGTAATGCACTACAGGCCGCAAAATCCCCGTTGCAACAATACTGGCACTGGGTATCTAGCACCCAGATTTCCTGATAGATCAGGCCCTTACCTGGGGCATAAGCTTCCAGTCCATAACGGTATTCGATCAGATTCTCAAAATTGGCCAGTTCCAGCAGATATACATCCGAATAGGAAGCCGCTTCTAATGCGTAATTTTCCCGCCGCTCCAACACTTTGGTATTCCAGTCTTTGTAGAATTCCAAAGACTCTCCGGCCACTTCTACTTCCGTATCTTCCGGAAAGTACGCAGTACCTTTCCATTCCGCGTCGGTTTTTAAAGGGAAACGCAATTTGAGGAAGCGAAGATTATTTTCCGTGAAGACGGCTTCTTCCTCATCCCTGCTACTGGTCACCACCGAGTGGATCTGCCAGTTCTGGCTTTCATCCCGGCGGTAATAGCGTTCAATACGGTAGATCACATCTCCTGATACGCTCTGCAAAGTATCCACGATATCCTCACGCAAAAAACCGGACAGAGTATCGATGCGATTGACCAGTTGTGCCGGATCATAGATGATGGAATCTACGGCATAGGTCCTGGACTGACCGACCTCCAGCGGAAAATACTCGTACCCCAGTTGCAGGTCGAAGTCCTCCAAATTACTTTTAGAGCAGGCCGCCAGCAAGGTGCCGACTAGTACCAAACCGAGAAAAAGGCGAATGTGCATAAGGGTGTTGGTATGAATACCCGCAAAGGTAAGTCCGGAGCAGCAGTATTACAAGAACTATTTTGGACGCGGGTGCGCTGCCAAAACAACGCTACCAGCGAAAACCTACGCCCAGCCAGAGTGCCCTTTCCGGGCTACGGTAAACACCGCTATCCAGTGTATTCCCCAGGCTATGCTGGTATTGCGCCCGTATCCGCCAGCGAACGGAAGGACGAAAGATCACTCCCAAGTTACCGGCAGCATAAAAGTTATTGAGTTTAAAAGTGATCGGCGGCGTGTAACTATTGGCAGTAGAGGACTGAGCAAAAGCAATTTGACGTTCTTCCGTAAGCACCAGATTATAGCCTGCCGCATCCAGACTGTTACCATTTTCCTGATTATTGGGTTGCTGCCAAACCGAACGCAACAACCAGCTAAAACGGATACCTGTCTCCACCGACCACTTCGGGTTCGCTTTCCAATGCAATGCCAACGGCATATCCAAATAAATTGTACGTAGGTTGATGCCACTCGAAGAGACCAGTTCCGTTATGGACTGACGTTCCTCTTTTTGTTGTCCAAACCCCGGATCCAGAGCTGCGGTATCGGGGGCGGTGTTAACCTGGTCCAGAGCCAGATTATTCGTCTTCTGAAAGCTCACCGTAAAAGGCTGTTGTTGCATATGCAGTCCCAGTCCGGATTGGATGGACCATCGACCGGCATCGCTCAGTTGCAAACCGGAGCGTATCTCAATAAAACCGCCATTCAATCCACCTGCATTCCGACTGAGCAATCCCACATAGAGTTCCGTAGGTGTAAACAAGGGTGGTTTTGGCAGATAGGTATTGATCCGTTGCAGAGGGAGGGGGGAAAGAGAGAGTGGATTTAGGGGCAGCGTTGCCAGTTGTGTCGTCTGAAACGGGACAGGTGCAACAAATTCCGACATGGCCTCGTCACCGGATGGATCACCTCCGGTTTCGGTTCGGGAGATGGCCGGGCCGGTAGCTTCCATTTCGTCTAATACTGTTTGGTTGAGTGCAGGGTCCTCATTGGTAACTTCTTCCACATCATTCAGCCGTATACTCATTTGCAGGGTCAGAGCGGTGGGTTGATCCCGTTGCATTACAGCGTTATCGACGCCTACAGACGGAGAAGAGGATGGGGAAGCTTTTCCGGATGACCGGACTTCACGAGCAGTAGTTTCCTGATCGCTATTTGCGGATATCGATAGATCGGTGTAATTATCCGGATGGTTAGCCGTGCCGTTTGCTTCACTTTCAATCACCACCGGCTGCTCAGCTTCAGCTTTGAGATCGTTGTTTTCGGACTTGGGATGAGAGATATCTGCCCACAACCACCAACCAGTTGCCAACAGGAGCAAAAGGCCGGCTGCCGCCCAGTACCACCAAAAGACCAGTGGCTTTGACGATCCGTCGGACACCGGCATTTCCTCATCCAGGATCTGCTTCATCCTTTCCCAGGCAAGATCCGTGAGCTCGTCCATATTCCTTTTATCCGGCATGGTTCTTTGCGTTGTAATAGTAGTTTTTGATCAATTCTCTGAGTTTCTGTCTGGCCATAGCCAGGTGCCATTTTGAGGTCCCTACACTGATACCGATCTTCTCCGATATTTCCGGATGGGTATATCCCTCCACTGCATATAACCAAAAAACGCGTCGGGTGGCTTCCGGAAGATGATCGACCAGACGAATGATGTCTTCCCAGTACAAATTATCCAGTGCTTCTGCCCGCTGTGGTGCGTCCCGGTCTTCCACATCCAGTAAATGGATACTTTTGGAGTTTTTCCGGAAATAATCCGATAAGCTGTGAAAGACCAGTTTACGTATCCAGCCTTCCAGCGAACCGGTAAAGGCAAAAGTATGCAGCTTCTTAAAAACCCGGAGAAAGCCGATATTGATGATCTCCATCGCCGTATCCTCATCTTTGGCATAGCGCATACACATCCGCATCATGCGGGGAAAATACCTGCGATAAAGCATCTCCTGGTAGAAGCGGTCATTGTCGACGCATCCACGTACCAATTCTTCGTCTGTATACTTTTCCGGTTTGCTCATTTAAAGTTTAGCCTGGAAGCCGGCTCATTTAAAGCCCGTGCATCCGGTAATGTTTTTGCATACTTGTTCTGCATTCGGATGTCTAAAAAGCCACCCCAATACGTATACACAACCTGCGATAGAGAACGTCTCGCAACAGGATCTCTCCGGTTGAAAGGAATTCTCTTTCGGTAAGTGCCTTCTGGAATTTATAACCGATATCGATCACTACATTGAGCCCCTTGTCTGCTCCCAACCGATAACCGACTGCCGGATGCAGCATCAAGCCACCTTCAAAGCGCCGCACCTCCTGATTATCGGAACTGGCCCGCAGCGGGAACCCATAGCCTCCGGCCAGTGACCAGTAAGGCGAGCGATTCTTTTTTTGCAAATAGCCCCTGGCCTCCAGGAAAAGCGGCAGAATATTCTCTCCACCGGCCGAATTGGGGTAGCCGTCCAGGGAGATGCCTCCTCCCAGTCCCAGATAACGACTGAATTTATGCCCAAAAGAAGCCTGTAGGGTCATGCCCACCTCCGAACGGTATTCTCCTCCGCCCGGGAGTAGTCCGAATAAGGTGGTAAAGTAAAAACCGTGCTCCCGAAAGGCGTAGACTTTTTCTTTCTTCTGATGCCGTAGTGCAGCAAAAAATTGGGGGTCAAGCGGTTCCTGTACGAGTTTTCTAATATCTGTATGATTCACGTCCAGAACACCCGCCTTGGTTTGCAAACGGATCGAACCGTCGGGATGGTACTCAAGAACAGTACCCCGAAAAATACTACCGTCTTTCAGAAAAACTATATCGACAACAGGGATACTATCCCAGGAGATCTCTTCATCCAGGAATTTTATCCTCGACTTAAGCGACCAGTCAATTTTTAGTACATCATC
>JAGQXH010000750.1 GCA_020436695.1 Lewinella sp.
CCCGAAATGCGTGATGGGTATGCTCCGGGAGCCGGTTTATGACCGTCTGACGGATATCAACCTGCCCACGCTGGTGGTATACGGCGCCGACGATCAACTGATTCCGAATCGCCTGCTCCATCCAACCCTCACGACCGTCCAGGTGGCTCAGGACGGTCAACAGCAAATCCCCGATAGTCGGCTGATCCTGCTGCCACAGGCCGGTCATTTCGCACAATGGGATCAGTCTGAAAGTTTCAACGGAGCCGTATCGGATTTTCTGAAATAGCCGGTACTGTAGGGAATCCTTTCTATTCCAACCACACAAAATGCGTTTTCAAACGAACATTCGGTCCACCTATTTTTATCACCTAGCTAAATAACTGAATTTCAAAGCCTTAAAGTAATACTTTCTTTCTCTTTTTAAAAAAAGTCCATACTTCTTATTTCTGATTCCCATTCCGGGAATCTCCGCAACCCATTTACCTTCGGCTCATCAAATAATGACTCGCAAACCCCTGGATTGAACAAATAATGTTCTGAAACAGCGCCCAATAACCCATTTTTTTATTTAACCGCAAATCCTTCCTTCAATGAAAAAATTGATTACACTCACGACTATGATCTTTTCGAGCCTGATGATACTGTCGGCTCAATCAGCTATGATCAAGGGCAAGGTAACAGAGGTGGACGGGGCTCCGCTGATCGGAGCCAGTGTCCTGGTCAAAGGAACACCGACGGGAACGGTAACAGATGCGGACGGTAGTTATAGTCTCAACGTAGCGGCAGGCGTTTCCACTCTGGTAGTTAGTTACGTCGGTTACACAGAACAAGAGGTCAGCGTAAGCGTTGCGGCCGGCGGGCAGGTCACCCAGGATGTAGTTTTATCCGTCGGGACCAACCTGACGGAAGTAGTAGTATCGGGTTCCAAAAAGCCCGAAAAGCTGACCGAAAGCCCAGCCACCATCGAAACCATTCACGCCCGCGAGATCGAGGAGTATGCAGGGAATCCCGGCGAACTCATTGCCCGCCAGAAGGGAATCGATTATTTCCGGGCAGGCATTGCCACTCCGGCCTTTAATATCCGGGGCTTCAACTCCAATTTCAATTCCAAGAACCTGCAGGTGACCGACGGCCGTTTTTCCAACCTGATCGCTACGGGCCTGCCGCTAGGTCCGCTTTCTTCCACCATCAAAGAAGACGTGGAACGGATCGAAGTGATCCTTGGCCCCAATGCCACCCTGTATGGCCCCAATGCACACAACGGTCTTCTGAATACCATTACCAAAGACCCACGCACTTCGGCGGGGACGACCATTGCCCTCAATCCGGGCGTCAACGGCGACGGCAATGCCTACTTTTCCGGACGTCTGCGACACGCGCAGGTACTAAGCGATAAATTTGCCTTCAAAGTGATGGGTGAGTATACTACCGCTACCGAATTCGAATATTCAGACTCCGTATACATCGACCGGGTAGGTGCCGTAGATACACTCGGCAACCCCATTCCCAACGGCATAAAGGAAGGATACAACGAACTGGAGCTCGACAATAGTGTCAACTTTCTGCGGGCCGAGGCAGCGCTGTACTTCAGTCCCTCCCAGGATCTGGATATCATCTTCAATACCGGATATAGCAACAGCAACTACCTCAGCCCTACTAATGTGGGCCGTAATCAGATCAAGGATTGGAGGATTAATTATTATCAACTGCGTTTCTCCGGGAAAAACTGGTTTGCCCAGGCCTACTATACCATCAGTAAAACGGATAGTACCTATGCCATCGACCAGCGTACCAAAAACTACTACGCTGCCGTTGACGCCGGAGTCCGTCCTTCGGTTGCACTGCAATCCTCTTACGGAAACGGTGCATTGTTCCAGGATGATTCCAGGCGGCTGAATGCGGAGGTGCAATACAACAACACTTTCGGCAAGCTCTCCCTGGTAACGGGTATCCAGTACCAACAGGACATGGCCAACAGTCTTGGCACTTACCTGCTCGATTCCGACGGATCCATCGACGTCAGCCAGATGGGAGGTTACGCTCACCTCACTTATGAGTTCGGTGGCGGCTGGCGCGCTCTGGCTGCCGCGCGTGCCGACAATCACGAGATCTACGGATTCAACTTTGTCCCCAAATTCGGTTTATTGCACGTGGGCAATGCCGGTACCTGGCGGTTGACTTACGGTCAGGGTATCGCCGCTCCTACTATTCTGAATATGTACGGCAATCTTTTTGCCGGTCTGATCCTGGGTAACTCCGACGGTTTCACCCTCACTGACGGTTCGATGGTGGAAAAACAGAAGGTAGAAAAGATACAGACGATTGAACTGGGCTATCGCGGCCAGGTAGTTGCCAATAAACTCTTTCTTGACGCAAATGCTTACTACAATATTTCCAAGGATTTCCTCAGTCCGCTGACCATTATCGGCGTGGCTACTCACCGGGGTGATCAGCCCATCGATCAGGTACAGGCGGGTTACGGTATCTGGGGCGGACTAGTCGGCACCTACGTCAACTTCGGCCAGGTAAATACCTACGGTTTTGATTTTGGTGCTACGTACTATTTCAATCCCCAACTGAGTGCCTACCTCAATTATTCCTACTTTGATTATTCTGTGGATGAGGATAATCCGGAAAACGATTTCGATAAGAATGGGGTAGTCAATTTTTTGGATATCCTGGTCAATTCGCCCAATCATAAACTCGGCGGCGGCCTGAATTACAGCGGCAAAAAGTGGTTTGGCAGCTTCTTCACTCGTTGGGTGCAGGCCTACGATTATTTCTCCAGTTTCCAGATCGCTTCCAAGACGCATCCCGGGTTGACGTACCGAGGTGTACCGATCGTGGAGAATGCGCGCAGTGCCGACGCTTTCAACTACGGCCCGCTCGGCGGCTTTGTGACCGTCGATCTGAGTTTGGGTTGTCGCCTCAGCGATGTATTCACTGTTTCCGCTGCAGCAAACAATCTGTTCAATCAGGAATTACGGGAATTCACGGCCTCCGCTCCCACCCGGGGTTTGTATACGCTGGAATTGAAGATCAATTTGCCCGCTATCGGACGTAAGTAGGCTATTGAATATGCACTAAAAGACCAGCCGATATGACATTTGCCTGGATACTGTTCGCCATTTACCTCTTAGGCACTTCCTATCTGGGATGGCTGGGGCACCGCAAAACCGATGATTTCGGAAGCTTTGCCATTGGCAAGGGTGATCTTTCACCGGTACAGGTGGGTGTTACCCTGGCAGCGGCTACTGCCTCAGCGGCCACGTTCATCATCAATCCGGGCTTTGTTTACGTTAATGGGCTGTCGGCTTTTATGCACCTGGGGATCAGCGTATACATAGGCTTTGTGGGTATGCTGATCCTCCTGTCTTTTCGCTTTCGACGAATGGGAATGGATATGAAGGCACTGACGATTCCTGACTGGATCGGTAAACGGTACGGCTCGCGGAATTTTTCGCTGTACTTTGCCTTCATCAACCTGCTGACTTTTGCCTTCATCGTCCTGCTGGTGGGCGGAATTTCCATCGTCATGCAGAAGTTGTTGGGCGTTTCGAACGTCACCGCCTTGCTGATCACCCTGATCTTTGTGACGGGTTACGTGCTCTTCGGCGGTACTTACGCTCATGTTTTCACCAATATGTTACAGGGCTTCCTGATGATCGGCATTACACTCATCGTCCTCTGGACCGGGATGAAACTGATGCTCAATACCGGCGGATTCTGGGAGGCACTGCGCCTGGAAGATCCCAACCTGACCAAACCGGTCAATCCGGAGAGTACTCTTTTCAACGGCTGGTTTTCTACTTACATAGCCGGTTTTTGCATCGGTGGTGCACTGGTGTGCCAACCCCACATTCTTACCAAGGCACTATACGTCAGGAGTGACCGGGCGGTACGCAATTACATCATCGTTTTCAGTATTGTGTTCTTTCTGTTCACCCTTCTGTTGCTGGCCGGCTTCTGGGCGCACGCTTTGGTCAGTCCTGAGCAGTTAGTGGATGCTGAAACGGGTTTATTCCGACAGGATCTGGTGATGACCGTCTATCTGCAGCAGGCTTATCCCGAGTGGCTTTTTACCATCATCAGTGTAGTACTACTGGCCGCCGCCATGTCTACCCTCGACGGACTCCTGGTCGGCATCTCTACCATTACC
>JAGQXH010000751.1 GCA_020436695.1 Lewinella sp.
CACAACCCCCAACCCCATTTCCGCAACTACAGCACCGCCGACGGCCTGCCCAGCCCGGAAGTATACTGCGCCTTTGAAGACAGCCGGGGCTATATGTGGTTCGGCACCGATAACGGCGCGGCCCGCTTCGACGGCTATACCTTTCGGCAGTACGGCTCGGAGGATGGGCTGATGCGCAATGTGGTCTTCGATATTTACGAGGATAAAAAAGGGAGGATATGGTTCGGTACCATGAGTGGAGAGGCCTTTATTCTGGACCGGGATACGATCACCCCTTATCCGTACAATCATCTGATACAACAATACAAAGGACAATTCGACGTGGCCGGCCTTGCATATCTGCAAGCGGATGAAACAGCTTATTTCGACCTGGGAAAACTTGGTTTCCTAATGATCGATAGCCTGGGTAAAGATAGCATGATCACGACCCAAAGCACACACAAGGCTTTAGCAATACACAATTTTTTAGTTTTGGAAGTACCGGATGCGAGCAGAATATTGACATCACAGATAGATCAGCCTCGTCCTGGTGCTCCTCAGCCATTCTTACACTACGATTTTTTCCTGAATGACCAGCGTGTCCAGCGGGATCTTCCAACTGCTTTAGTCGGGGCCGTACCAAAAATAGGGCGCCTCTCCGACGGCAGGTATCTGGCATTTGGCAAGGGACAGTTATATTGTTTGGAAGACTTTGAGATCGCCTGGAGCCGACCGGATTCCTTAAGTGTGAATGAGATTATCGAAATGAAAGACCGTTCCATTTGGCTCTGTACCAATGAAGGTGGGGGGCTTCGTTATTATCCCGATCTGGAAAAATTACGCCGGGATGAATTTAAGGTCTACCTGAGCGGCTTATCCATCAGCAATTTACTGGAAGATTCGAAAGGAGGCCTTTGGGTGACCAGCCAGGAAAAAGGCGTTTTCTACTGCAGCGACCTGCAAATGCAGAGCTATGGCGCCCATTTCGGCTTTTCCACGGATATTGTAAGCATGCTGGCCTTCAAAGATGAGCGCGAACTCTTTGTCGGTTGTGGGAACGGAGAAATCAATCGGGTAAATATGTTGACGGATAAGCTCATCGGCCGTTTTTCGGCCCCCAGGGAAGGATTACATGCCGATCTGTACTATGAGTCCGGTCGCGACAGGCTGTGGTGTGGCGGCGCCTACTACCAAAATGGGCAGTGGCAGTATCCTAAAATAAAACAGGCTGGAAAGCTCGTTGATTTCAGAAGTGCCAATCTGAAAAAGCATCAGTTCAACGCGAAAGGTGAAATTTTTGCCGGTAACAATGCAGGCTTCTTTATCATCGAAGCAGTGAAGGATAGGCTTACTTATCAATCCTTTCTTCATATAGGACGACAACGAACCAATGCGCTCCATATCGATCGTCGCGATCAGTTGTGGGTGGGAACTGTTTCCGGTCTCTATCTATTCAAGGACAGCATGCTGATCGCTCCGAATCCTGACCATCCGGCCTTCAGCGCACGGATAGAAGATATCGATGAACTACCCGACAGTACGCTGGTACTGGCTACCAAAGGCTACGGAGTAGTATTGTGGAAGGGAGAAAAGGTACAACAGATCGCCACCCAAAATGGCCTTACTTCCAATATGCTGGAGGATGTGCATGTTGATGAGCAGGGCGTTATCTGGGTCGGCACGCTGAATGGCCTCAATAAGATCACCTGGGATACACAGGAGCGTTATTCAGTACGTTCTTTCACCGTCTCGAACGGGCTCCCTTCCAATGAGATCTACCAGTTGAAATCCGGGAATGGCCAGCTTTGGCTGTGTACTGCCGGTGGGCTGGTCCGGTTTCATGAATTGCCGCCCAACGAGCATACCGATCCTCCAATTATCGAAGCCGTAGTGGTAAACGGAGCAGTTTCGGATACCATCCATGAGAAACGTTTCCGGTACGATCAAAACAATTTTGAATTCCGCTATCTGGCCATCAACTACCGACTGGATGGGCAGATCAACTATCGTTATCGCCTGCAAGCCAAGTTGCCCTGGCAGCACACTAAAAACCTTAGCGTCAATTACCCGGCACTCAACCCCGGCCATTATGCCTTTGAAGTGCAGGCCCAAAACGAAGACGGCTTTTGGAGTAATACTACTGCCTTTCACTTTATTATTGCACCACCCTGGTGGGCGACCTGGACTTTTCGGTCGGCCAGTGGACTATGGCTGGCCCTATTGGCTTATGGCCTATACCGTTACCGCCTGAATCAGATCAAAAAAGAAAGTGACCTACAGCAACAGATGATCGCCCTGGAACGCTCCGCCCTGCAGGCCCAGATGAACCCCCACTTCATCTTCAACTGCCTGAACTCCATTCAGAATTTCATCCTGCAAAACGACCGGAAGCAGGCCGTGGCGTACCTCGCCCGCTTCGCCAAACTGGTACGCCACCATCTGGATGCCTCCGTCAACGGCAAGGTCTCCCTGGAAAAGGAGATCGACCTGTTGGATCACTACCTGGCGCTGGAGCGGGAGCGCTTTGAGCACCGTTTCGACTACTGCATTAAAGTTGAGGAAGGACTACTCGAACAGGATATTTCCTTCCCGCCGCTGCTGATCCAGCCCTATGTGGAGAATGCCGTTAAGCACGGCCTGGCCCGTCAACCGGACGGAGGGAGAGTAGAGGTGCGTTTTAGTCAACAGCATGGTCATCTGCTGGTGAGTATCATTGACAATGGCCCCGGCTTTAAGGAAACCGCTAAACAGCATGGCCGGCATCAGTCTGTGGGCATGAGTATTACACAGAAAAGGCTTGAACTATTGAGCCAAAATTCGGCCGATCTGGTAAAAGTTGATACCTTACAAAACCGGAAGAAGGGCGATACCGGCACGGAAATACTTATACAAATACGAACGGAAAATCCAGCATGGTGAATACGATCAAAGCCCTGGTCATCGATGATGAAAAACACGCCCGTGATGCATTGCGGGCCTTGCTGGAATTGTACTGCCCGGAAGTAGATGTCGTAGGGGAAGCAGCCAACCTCATTGCTGCCCAGGAAAGCCTCATTGCCCTGCATCCCAACCTGCTCTTTCTGGATATTGCTATAGGAGAAGATTCCGGCTTTGATCTGTTGGAAGATATCCCTGCTGAGGGAGTACAGGTCATTTTTACCACGGCACACAGTGAATTTGCGGTCCGGGCTTTCCGGGTCAATGCACTCGACTATCTGCTAAAACCTATTGAACCGGAACAATTGCAGCAGGCCGTAGCCAAAGCACGGCAGTCCTCCATCGGCATCAATTCGCAGCAATTGAGCGTTCTTGCCCGGGCCATTCAACAACAATCGCTTCGGCAATTGGCCATCCCTTCCCTCGAGGGCGTGACTTTCCTGGAAATAGATGATATTATCCGGATAGAGGGCAGTGGCAATTATTCTACTTTCCATACTGCTACAGGAGAACAGGTGATCTCCTCTAAAAATATCGGTCATTACGAAGAACTCCTCCCGCAGGATCTTTTCTTTCGCTGTCATCAATCTCATTTGATCAATATCCGCTCCATCAAAAAGATCCTCACTGCGGACGGCAATATCATCGAGTTGAAAGACGGACAGCAGATACCTCTGGCGGGAAAGCGGAAGAAGGCTTTGCTGAGCAAGCTCAAATAATGGCCGTCCTGACGGTTCCGTCAATCCTGACGGCCGCCGCGCCCCCTTCGACTTCGCTCAGGGCGCCGGAGCGTAGTCGAGAGCTACCCGAGCGTAGTCGAGGGGGCGTCCGTGTATTAAGGTTTGACCGGATACAACTCCACCTGCCGCCCCACACATTGCATCGCTTCCCTGATCGCCACCTGCTGTTCTTCGGTAAGCCGAAAGGTGCGTTTGACCTTTTTGTATTCGATCCGGATGGCCTCGATGGTGCTGAAGGTGAGCCGGTAGTACATATCAATGGGCAGCACAATAGTGTGCTGATAGATCCGCATATTGGTTCCTTCGTCAAAGACGCCTTTATCCGGTATGTCGTAGAAAGAGATCACCTCACCATCGGATAATTTCATAAGCACATTATTGCCCGGTTTGATCGAGCGGTAAGTGTATTCAGGTATGGCCAGGGTGAGAAAGAAGCTGTTGATCGAATCATTTTGGCTGTACATTACCAGGGCCTT
>JAGQXH010000752.1 GCA_020436695.1 Lewinella sp.
ACTAGAGTAGCGAGTTCACTGCGATTTGTCGCAGGATCATGTTTCTCCAGGACTTTCTGGTCTCCAATATAGGAGGTCTTTTCGTGGCCATTTGATGTTTGCCGGTCTACTTCCGATTTAGCCCAACCAGCCAGCATGCCTATGGCAGAGGGATTGCCACCGGTATCCAGAACATCTATAGATAAATTTTCTCCTTTATTCGTCGTATAAACACCATTTACTTCAACAACATCAAAACCCAGCGCATTAGCGGCTTCTCCAAAAAGTTGAGCGCGGGTCATTCCGTTCAAGGTGGCCGGCAACAGGCCTTTTAGTGTTTCGACATCTACCAGTCCGGCAGCCTCTGTATTTACGGTTTTCTCTCCGAATAATTCTCTGGCTTGCTCCTTCATGTTTTCCGGATCCAGGCGACCGGGTTGGTCAGCAGGCTGTTCAACCGGTGATGGAGACGTAGCAGTAGCTGATTCCGCAACTTTATCCTTCCCGCAGGCCCAAAGCAGTGACACCAGCAATAAGATTACATATTTATAATTCATGGGTTATATATTGTTAATTAATCGTTATTTTCCTCCTCGGACATCATTGAATTATTCTCTTCGGCCATATCCGCAGCTGAGTCGTTTCCACCACATCCACAGACTCAGATCATAGTGATCAATCCGAGGAAAAGGAACCAGATCTTAAGGTCTTTCATAACTAATTGGGTTTTGTTTATAATAATCCGGGTGAAGTTAGTCGTATTCAGAGAAAATAAAAACCGGATGCACAAAATAAGTATCTTCGTCTCGTTAAAAAAACTCAGCTATGACGGGAAAGGTCTGGTTATTGTTACCAATACTTTTAGGCTGGAATATCAGTATGGGCCAGGTACCAAATCAGGAGGAAATGCAGGCCCTGGCCTGGGAACAAATGCCATCGGCAATTAAGGAATTCAGGGAATTCCTCGAGATCCCGAATCTCAGCCGCAATAAGGAGCACCAGATGAATAATGTGCGCTGGTGCATGGATGCCTTTCAAAAGCGCGGGTTTCAGACCCAGGTGTTGATGTCGGGAACATCACCTTTTGTATTTGCCGAACGAAAAATATCCAACTCGGCCCCTACCCTATTGGTTTACCTTCAGATTGACGGTCAACCAGTGGACTCAAGCAGCTGGGCTCAGGAAGATCCCTTTATTCCCGTCCTGAAAGAAAAAGACAGTGAAGGCAATTGGAATATCATCCCCTGGAACACTCTGGAAACCGAAATCGATCCGGAATGGCGCATTTTCGGGCGTTCCACATCTGATTCCAAGGGCAACGGCATGGCCTTTCTGGCAGCGTTAGATATCATTGACCGGGAGGAATTAAAACCTTCTTACAACGTCAAGGTCATTATGGACCTGGAAGAGGAGATCGGTTCTCCTAATCTGCCCCAATTGGTCAAAGACCAAAAAGAACTACTCGCTTCGGATATGCTGCTGATACTGGACGGCACCCGACATGTTTCCAATCTTCCCACCCTCACTTTCGGAGCCCGGGGAATCGCCAAGATCACTATGACCGTTTTCGGAGCAAAAGTGGATCTGCACAGTGGTCAGTACGGCAATTTTGCCCCCAATCCGGTATTTGGACTGTCTCGCCTGCTGGCCGGCATGAAAGATGATGAAGGCCGGGTGATCCTGCCGGGCTTTTACGACGGTATTGAATTAAGCGATGAAGAAAAAGCCCTCATAAATAACATTCCGGAAGATCAGGCTCAATTGCGCAACAGGATCGGTATTGCAAAAAGTGAGGCCGTCGGCGCAACTTACCAGGAAGCACTACAATATCCAAGCCTCAACGTAAGAGGGCTGCGGGCAGCCTGGGTTGGAGATGAAGTCCGGACCATTATTCCAGCTAAAGCCATTGCTGAAATTGATCTGCGTCTGGTCGCTGAATCCGATCCCGAGCGGCTTATCAGTATTATTCGGCAATATATCACCGATGCCGGATATCATTTTGTGGACGGCACTCCTACCGACGAGGAACGCAAACAGTTTCCAAAACTGATCGATTTTAATTCAAACATCTCCTACCGGGCTTTTCGGACTCCCTTTGATTCTGATATCGGTCATTTCCTGGAGCATGCCCTTATCCGGGCATTCGGCAGCAAACCGGTATTGATGCGCACTACAGGAGGTTCACAACCAATGTCCCCCTTCATCGAAGCCATGGCCCTGCCTGCGGTTGCCCTGCGTATCCCCAATCCGGATAACAATATTCACGGGCCGAATGAAAATCTCCGTATCGGCAACTTCCTGGAAGGGATACAGTCCTGTCTGGCCGTCCTTACTGAAGACATTACAAAATAAGTGATTGGAGGTGTGGCGATCTGACACTAATCCATAGTTCCATGGATTCCAGTCAATGAAGCAATGGAACTATCTGGTTTAACTGACTGTTTACTAAGCTTTGCTTCTCTTGTGCTGTTTAAATTCCTATTAAGTTTTTATTTTTGAATTTTATGATTTGTGAGAAAATTTTAACTGAGTAAAATAAAAATACAAAACTATATATCATGAACTTTAGGACACTTGGGCGTACCGGTTTCAAAATATCTGAAATAAGCCTGGGAACCTGGCAGGTAGGCGGGAAATGGGGAGCACCATTTGACCATAATAATGCCGATAAGATCCTTAATACCGCCGTAGATAATGGTATCAATTTCATCGATACGGCAGACGTTTACGGCGATGGCGAAAGTGAAAAAGCGGTAGGCCGTCTGGTGCGCTCCCGGCCCGAAAAGATCTACGTGGCTTCAAAATGCGGAAGGAAGATATCTCCACACATCAATGAAAATTACACTCCGGCCGTATTGCGATCCCACGTAGAAGCCAGCCTGAAAAACATGGGACTGGAGCGCCTGGATCTCATTCAATTACACTGCCCTCCCACTCCGGTATTCTATCGGCCGGAGATCTTTGCCGAATTTGAAAAGATGATCACGGAAGGTAAGATCCACAAACTGGGGGTAAGCGTAGAAAAGGTGGAAGAGGCCTTAAAAGCCATTGAATATGACCACGTCGATACGGTCCAGATCATTTTCAATATGTTCCGGCAGCGTCCTGCGGAGTTATTTTTTGAACAAGCTCGCAAAAAGAATATCGGCATCATTGTCCGCGTGCCACTCGCCAGCGGCCTGCTCACCGGCAAATATTCCCGGTCCACTACCTTTCTGGAAGGTGATCATCGTACTTTTAACCGGGATGGAGCTGCTTTCGATAAGGGAGAAACCTTTTCCGGCGTTGACTATGAGCTGGGACTGGAAATGGTAGACCAGCTCAAACAGGTGTTTCCAGGGGAAGATCTGGCTCAGATCGCTATACGCTGGGTATTGATGTTTCCGGAAGTGAGTTGCGTGATCCCAGGTGCCTCCCGGCCGGATCAGGTTATTACTAATTTACAGGCAGCCGAACTTCCTGCCCTATCGGATGGCCAAATGACCACTGTTCAAAATATCTACAGAGAAAACATAAAAAAACACGTTCATCACCTTTGGTAGGGTAACTTTTTTTCACCCGGCAAAATATACCGTGCAAAAACCCATAAACCTAATGCAAACTTTAGCACGGACGATTGAGCTGATCAAAGCTCAGGTAGAGAAAAAAGGAAACCTGAATGTACGCGAATTAGGAACGATTTTCGCCGAATATTCCGCAACCGACTGGAAAAAATATCTGACGAGAGAAGACGGTCAACTTAGAAACACCATACTCCATCAGGACGAGCATCTAAAAATGATCCTGATCTGCTGGAAACCGGGTCAGAAGAGTTCAAAGCATGGGCATCCGGCCGGTGGAGGACTGATCCGGGTACTGTCCGGCCAACTTTCCGAAATTCGCTTCGATCCGAAAGACCAGGATCGGGAAACCGGAACATACGCTTACCGCCCGCAGGGGCAGGCAGCCTACATACATGATGATGAAGCATTTCACATTGTGGAGAATACCGGCCGGGAAATGGCCTTTTCTTTGCACCTCTACTCCCAAGGCATTGCCGCTAAGTCAGTTCATCAATTGACAGTCAGTCGGCAGCCGGAGCGCATGCAAAAGGCGGCCTGATCTTCACTTGGAGTTGTGTAAAAAGTCATTTTCCGATGAT
>JAGQXH010000753.1 GCA_020436695.1 Lewinella sp.
CTCGCCGGGCTGAAAAGCATCGAAGGTCATGGCCTCCAGTTCTTTCTTGCGTTGACGTTCCGCCTCGTAGGCTTCCTGCCGGGTCTCCCAGCGCTCCTGGTTAAAGAGGTCAAAATAAACCGAATAACGACGGTCATGCGTCTGATAAAAGGGTTTAAATACCACATCCCTCGGTCTACCCACGGAATCCGTTTCAAAAGTATTGATCTGCCCTTTCACCGGTTTTAACCAGGCTTCCGGCGATCTTTCTTCAGACATAAATACCGGGACAAATTCCGGAGTGTGGGCAGCTTCATCATCCACCGGTCCCAGATCTCCGGCCAGTAATACCGGTCCGTAAAATACTGCGATCCGGTCTTCATCATCGGGCATTTCTTCCAGCCGCAGATTAAAGGGAATGTCTACCCTTACTTCATCTCCATTCTCCCACTGGCGCTTCAGGGCCAGGAAAGTCCCGGGTTCGGCTGCCACTGTCTGCGCTTCCCCATTGATGCTGATGTTGATGCCTTTCTCAGACCAGTGCGGATAGCGTAGGTACAAAGTAAAGGTTTGCGGTTCGCTGAGTTCAAAGCGGAAGCTACTCCCCTGCTCTTCCGGATAGGCCGTATGCTGTTCCAGGGTCAGGCCTTTTTCTTCCCAGTTCAGGCGGGAAGCCAGATATTGGCTCACGTAGAGTTCATCCTCATTGTGGTAATAAATATTGGCGCCGTACTTGCTGTGTGTTTCCATACCGCTGCCTACACAGCAGGTGAACCATTCCGGATCCTGATATATTTTAAAACCACCCATTTCCAGGGAAAGATTGTAGATCACTCTGCCGGTTTCCGGATGCTGAGAAGCCAGAATGTGATTAAATAAGGCCCGCTCGTAATAGTCCGCGATCTCAGCACTCGGCTCCCAGAAAAACAAATGACGGGACAGCTTGAGCATATTATAGACATTACAGGTTTCCGTCGTTTCATCGCTTAGCCGGTTGGTCAGCTGATCGGGTTTACCGAAATACTCGTGATTACCGTGCCCACCGGTCACGTAGCTGTGGTGGTGAGCTACCGTATTCCAGAAAAATTCTGCCGGTTTGCGATCTTCTTCAGAGCCGGTGAGTTCATAAAGTCGGGCCGAAGCGATCATTTTGGGGATCTGGGTATTGCCATGCTTCCCGGGCAGGATATCCTCTCCATTGGCCAGGGGATCAACAATGGCATCATCGTGGAAAATGCGGGCAATTTTCAGAAAATGTTCATCTTCTGTGTCAGCATACAGATCGGCCAGGGTTTCCTGTACTCCTCCAAATTCACAGTGCAGCATTTGCTGCACCTGCTCGTGGGTAAGCCCTTCGACGATACTGCCGATCCACAACCCAAACTTTTTTCCTACCTCCAGTGCTTTTTCGTTACCGCACAGTCGGTAAGCATCCCGGAGACCGGCCAATACTTTATGATGGGTATAAAAAGGAGCCCAGATCCCGTTGAGATCGAAACCCTGAGAACGGATATTCCCCTGGGCAATCTCTTCTTCAAATATTTTCTTACCATTCTTAAAGGCTCCTACGTAGCCATTACCATTCGCATTCTGCACTGTCTCCAACTCATCCACAATATAATTGACCCGCTCCAGAAAACGGTTATCATTGGTACTCTGATACATCAACGCGCAGGCACTCAGGTGGTGCCCCAAACTGTGCCCGGCAATCGTTTCCGCCTCCCAGCCTTCGTAATGTTCGGCCTTCGGCTCCAGGCCGGCCTCGGTACGAAACATGGCCAACAGCCGGTCCGGTTCGTATTGCAATAACGAACGGATATTCAATTCGGTAGCGTGCTGGAAAGGGCCTTCCAGCAGCCTTACTTCGGTGAGGGGAAATGCCTCAACTGATCTTACAGCTTCCTTAGGCGCGGTGATGGGTTCGGAAGTGCAGGATGACAGGAGAAGCAGCAGGCAACAAAGATTACGAAAACAGGTGATTGCTTTGGGCATGATCGCAGTTAAGATGGTTAGCCACGAAGTTCACAAATGTTGTGGATAATACCCAAAGTTGGCGGGAGTAATTGGCAGAAGAAGTGTCAATTCAACACTAAGAGGATATTAGTCGTAAGTCTGTCAGTCGTAAGTCGTTAGTCTTTCCTTCTACAAGGCTATAGACTTAGAGAGTGTTCATGTGTTCGTGTTTTGATGTGCTCACGAGTCAAGTAAAATATTGAAAATCAAAATTTTACTCTCGATACACCAAGAAGGAGACACAGTTGACTGGACACTCCCAGACTTACGACTGACAGACTTACGACTGACGACTAAATCTACTCGATCACCACCTCATACATTCCGGTGGCATATTCTTCCGGTAATTGCACCACTACCCGCAGTGCATCCGTAGTTAATGGATTGAAAGACACACTATCCCAGGCGTCTTTCGTAATGGTGTATTCGTCGGTGGGGATCGCATCAACCCACTGCTCCCCCATGCGATACTGTACTTTCCAGGAAGCAGGTATCCGGCAACCACCATCCGGACCATCATCGTACCAATATACCTTCACCTTGGAGACCAGAGTCGGCTTGGCCAGGTCAAACTGCACCCATTCCGAAGTTGCTTTTTTCGGCCACCAATGTAAATAAGGAATGGTATGGTCGTTGGAATTTTCCGGCATACGCTGGTCGTTGAGCGCAATGACGGCTTTGCTATCGACCGAAGCCGACACTTTGCTGGTACGCGCCAGGGTCGGAGCCGGTTCCGGCTGAGCGTAAGCCGTATCGATAGGAAGCCAGACCGCCATTTCCCCGGGGCCCCGATTATTCCACAAATAATACGGGATCAGCGTGATCGGGTTACTTTGACTCAGCATCACTTTCCCATCCAGGCGCTTAGCCGCCATCCTGGCCTTACCTTTGATGATGTAGGTACCGCCGAGGATATTGGAGCGTTTTGCTTTCAGTTCTTCCCTTTGATCCAGCACCAGACTGAGTACTTTATTGTACATATTGTCCGGCCATTCGGCGCAAAACAGCAGCGGGCCTCTTTCAACCGCTATCTTGCCTTTATCTTCCATGACCAATTCATTGGCTTTCACCTTCCTGACCTCAAATGGGAAATTAAGCTGGATCTTATTCAGTTTTTGCCAGTTGTGCTCAATGGTAATGTATCCTTTATCATCAATGGTAAACGGATAAGCCCGGCCATTGATCTTCATTTCAATGGGCTTGGTCAGGGAATCTGCATAAGTGTAAAGATCACTCGGCACCGGACGATTACGCACATATCCGGGCACCCGCAGGTTTAGCTTAACTCCCATCGGCTCATCGGCGACAACCTCCATTTCTACCTTGCCGTTCCAGGGGAATTCACTCTCCTGACGGATGTACATCGTCTTGCCGCCAATATCAAAGCCGGTTGTGCTGGACACATAAAGATTGACGTATACCTGCGTATCCTGCTGGGCGTAGATATAGCCGGGCATAGACGGCAGAAAACGGGCAACATTGGGCGGACAACAGGCACAGCCGAACCACTCCTGCCGTTCGTGCTGACCGTACGATGCCAGCGGATTCGGGTAGAAAAAGTGATCTCCGCTCAGGGAAACACCATCCAGTATGTTATTGTACATACTCCGCTCCAGGACATCAATGTATTTACTGTCGCCCGTCATCAGAAACATCCGGTGATTCCAGAAGGCATTGCCCACAGAGGCACAGGTTTCGCAGTAGGCCGACATATTGGGCAACTGATAGGCATCACCAAACGCTTCCCCGTGATTGGTAGCACCAATACCGCCATTAATGTAGTATTTCCCATCAACAACATCGTGCCAGATGCGATCAATGGCATTCATGTAGGCCTGGTCACCGGTAATAGCCGCTATATCTGCCATCGCGGTCCACATATATGCCCCGCGCACGGCGTGGCCAACAGCTTCACTTTGCTGCGTTACCGGCAGGTGAGACTGGTCGTATTTTTTGGGATTGCCCACTCCTTCCCGGCCCCGGATGTCCAGGAAGAATTTGGCCAGGTTGAGGTAGCGCTCTTCTTTCGTGGCCCGGTATAGTTTTACCAGGCCAATCTCGATCTCCTGATGGCCGGGAACATCCTCGATCTTACCGGGACCGAATTCGGCATCTACCA
>JAGQXH010000754.1 GCA_020436695.1 Lewinella sp.
GACCTGCGTATTGAAGGGCAACACCGGCTGGAAGGTATCGGCGTGATCGAAGCTCCGCGCGGCACACTCATCCACCATTATCTGGTAGACGATAAGGGAATGATCACCCGCTGTAACCTGATCGTTTCCACTACTCATAATAATGAAGCCATGAACCGCGCCGTGCAGTGGGTGGCTAAAGAAGTGCTCGAAAAGGAAAAACACATCACCGAGCCCTTACTCAATCAGGTGGAAGTTGCCATCCGGGCCTATGATCCCTGCCTGAGTTGTGCTACGCATGCCATGGGAAAAATGCCGCTGCAGGTTCAGCTGCTGGATCATATGGGGCATCTGGTGGAAGAGCGATATCGGGGGTGATGGGACATTTGGACATTTGGACATTTGGACTTTTGGACATTTGGACTTTTGGACATTTGGACTTTTGGATAGTGGGATTTGGGATAAAGGAGATGTTGTGTATTATCGTTGCCAGTTAATCAGTTCACAAACCGGCAAGTGGCAACAATCGCCAAAAATATAGCCGACTAATTTTTAATTACTTACAGTTCTGCCTAATAATATTGGACTCATGTTTAAACTGACCAACGATTTTCTCCTGATCGGAATTGGTAATCCCGGACGGTGTGATGATGGCCTGGGCTGGGCGATGCTCGACCGTCTCGAAGATCGGGGCTATGACGGCACCTGCGAATATCGTTTGCAATTGAATATCGAGGATGCAGAACTGATCTCTCACTATGAAAAAGTGCTCATCGTCGATGCCAGTCAGGCCGAATTGCCGGGAGGTTTTCGCTTTCAGCAGGTGGTCCCGGATACTGTTTTTACCTACACTACTCATAGCGTGGCCCCGGCTACCATTGCTCATCTTTGCCAAGACCTTTTCGGCAGGGCCCCCAATATCTATTTATTGGAGATCAGAGGATATGATTGGGAAATCGGGGAAGGCCTGAGTGCAGATGCGGCAAATAATCTCGACCGGGCCCTTAAGGTGTTGATACCCTCATTGATGAATAGCATCGGGAAATAATTACCTACCGTATCTTTCACCCGATCATTTCCAGGAACCGGTAGGAAGATTCGCGGAGATTTCCTTACTTTGGCTACATATAGTCAGTCGTCAGCAATCAGTAATCAGTTGTGTCGCATAAGGCTAAAAATGAGCCGCTCAACATGAAATGGAAGGTATCGAAGCCCTCATTTCCCTGAAATCCACAGGCTAATACCATTGTTTTTTGCACGCAGATGACTAACTGGCAACTGGATAACTGGCAACTTGAATTACTCAGTCAAAATCAAGCCGCTTCCATGAGTCGACTCTTTCCGATCAGCCGACTCTTTCTGAAGCCTGACATTTTAAAATCAAAACAAGACATGAAAAACCTGCTACCACTTTTTGCACTGGCCCTTGGGTTGGTGTTCACTTCTTGTAGTACCACGTCCAAAGTGGGCAAGGCCGGAGAACCGATCTTTGTTGCTCCGGTTGGTGTACAGGCTTATTCCTTCCGCAATTACTTCCCGAAGGATATCCCCGGCACACTGGACCGCATCCAGGACATGGGTATCACTGAGATCGAAGGTGGTGCCGGCCGCATTCCACCGGAAGAGTACAAAAAACTCTGTGACGCCCGCGGCATCAGCATTCCTTCTACCGGAGCCGGATTTGACGAACTGGCCAAGGATCCGCAGGCGGTAGCCGAAACCGCAAAAAAGCTGGGATCCAAGTTCCTCATGTGTGCCTGGGTACCGCACGAAAGAGGCAATTTCACCCTGGAAGATGCACAGAAAGCAGTAGCAGTATTTAACACCGCCGGGAAGGTACTTAAAGACAATGGACTCACCTTCTGCTATCACGCCCACGGCTATGAGTTCCAGCCTTACGGAGACGGCACCTTACTGGACTACATCATCCAGAATACCGATCCGGAGTACGTGTCTTTTGAAATGGATATCTTCTGGGTACAGTTCGGCGGTGGCGACCCTGTCGCACTGTTGAAAAAATACGGCAAACGCTGGAAGCTGTTGCACCTGAAGGATATGAAGAAAGGGATAACCAAAGACCTCACCGGAGGTACCGATGTAGAATACAATGTTCCTCTAGGTACCGGCCAACTGGACATGCGTAATATCCTGATCGAAAGCCGGAAGATCGGCATTGCCCACTACTTCATCGAGGATGAAAGCAGCCGGGTAGTGGATCAGGTCCCGGCCAGTATTGCGTATCTTAGGAGTTTGACTTATTGAAGTCATAAGTCGGTAAGTCATCAGTCGTAAGTCAGTCCTTACAAACTGACTTACGACTGATTGACTTACGACTTAACAGTCTCATAAGCCGACACATTATCCAGCAGCACGATATCCTCAGCTGTCAGATCCAGCCGGATGGCTTCTTCAAAAGCTTCCAAATGGGAGAGCCTGGTGGCACTGGCGATCGGTGCGCTAACAATCGGGCTGATGATCTGCCAGGCCAAAGCCACGGCGGCCATGGACACATTGTGTCGGAAAGCCACTTCATCCAATCCGTTCAGGATATTTTGTCCGCGCTTATCCAGGTAGTTTTCTACTTTCCCGCCGCGCACACTTTTGCCCAGGTCATCGGACGTGCGATATTTTCCGGTCAGAAAACCGCTGGCCAAAGCGTAGTAAGTGATCACTCCGAGTTCGTGGTGTTCACATATTTCCGCCAGTCTTTCTTCGTAACCCTGCCGGTTATAAAGATTGTATTCCGGTTGGAAAACTTCGTAACGCGGCAGATTGCTCTGTTCACTGATCTCCAGTGATCGCTGCAATCTCTGAGCCGAAAAATTGGAGGCCCCGATCCAACGCACTTTACCGGCCTCAATGGCGGTTTCGTAAGCTGCCAGTGTTTCTTCGATCGGCGTATTTGCATCGTCAAAATGAGAAAGGTAGAGGTCGATATGATCGGTTTGCAGGCGCTTCAGGGATTCGTCCACTGCTTCGAGAATATGTTTTCGGCCCAGGCCTTTTTTGCCTTCGCCCATATCACCACCTACTTTGGTGATCAGCTTAATATCCTGACGCTTACCGCGCGATTTCATCCACTTCCCGATGATGGTTTCCGACTCTCCACCCTCATTGCCGGGCGCCCAGCGGGAGTATATATTTGCCGTATCGATGGCATTAAACCCGAGATCAGTGAACCTGTCGAGCATTTCAAAAGACTGTTTTTCATCGAGTGTCCATCCAAATACATTTCCTCCGAATACAATGGGCACGATGGTCAGGTCAGTCCTACCTAATAGGCGCTTTTTCATAGTTTACTTTTTAGGATAAAAACAGCCCTGATAAGACATTGTTCTGGATTTTGGTCACTTGTTTTAAAAAAATGCAGTCAACTGCATAAATTAGTTATCTTTACCCAAAATTGAGTCAATATGCAGCAGGATATCATTCAGCGACTGGGCTATATCGCACTGCCCAGCCGACTGAAACGCATCAGTGACAAACTGGCTCATAGTGCCCGGCAGATGTACCGGCAACTGGGAATGGACATCGAGCCCAACTGGTATCCGGTATTGCTGCTAGTGCAGGATCAGCCCGGTATTTCGGTAACGGAACTGGCCGCCCAACTGAAGTTTACCCACCAGTCGGTTATGGCACTCACCCGGAAAATGATCAATACGGGATACTTAAAGGCAGGTAAGGATAGCTCAGACGGCCGCAAACTGGTTTTCCAGCTTAGCCGGAAGGGCCGTGAAATATTACCTAAGGTGGCAGCAGTATGGGATGCCGGACGGCGCGCGCTGGAAGATATGCTGCACGGAGACACCGGCATTATGACGTATCTCGACCGCCTGGAAGCAGAGATGGAGGAAGAGGGTTTTGGGGAACGGATCATTGGGCATATGAAAGAGTCGTAAGTCTGTCAGTCGTAAGTCTATTAGTCCATTACCAAAGACTTACGAGATACTACTGGACAAATGGACGTTGGGACGTTGAGATATTTAGATTGAATCCCAAGATCGTAACGTCCAAATGTCCAGTCGTGTAGACTTACGACTTACCGACTTACGACTCATTGACCATAAAATAACTACCAATGAAAACCCACCACTACCAAACCAATCTGCAATGGACCGGCAATGAAGGCC
>JAGQXH010000755.1 GCA_020436695.1 Lewinella sp.
GGAAACATCTGAGCACGGCTAACGGTGACCTTCCCATGCCTAATGGCGGCAACCAGCAAACGGCTTCGCTGGTGGTAGATGTCAATAAAGATGGCGTGAACGATATTTTCATTACCGAACGCACCGCAGCTCCGGCCGTTATCGGACTTATTTACAATAAGGGCAAATGGGACAAATACGTGATCGATTCCAGTTTGCAACGTATCGAAGCCGGCTCGGCTGCCCACGATATTGACGGAGATGGTGATATTGATATTGTATTCGGAGGTGAAAGCCGGAGTAATGAGATCTGGTGGTGGGAAAATCCTTACCCTGACCTACAACCGGATCACCCCTGGACAAGACACACCATCAAAAAAAGCGGTGCCAATAAACACCACGACCAGGCTTTTATCGACTTTGACGGGGATGGTGTAATGGAATTTGTCTTCTGGAACCAAAACGGTAACAGTCTATTTTACGCCGAGATCCCGGAAGATCCGCGCTCCGTGGAAGAATGGGATTATCAACCCATTTACTCCTATTCATCGGACGGAGAAATGGAACCCCGTAGCACCTATCCGAGCTGGCGGCGCACGCACGAACACGAAGGACTTGATGCACTGGATATGAATGGAGACGGCGTGGATGATATAGTTGGAGGAGGGCGCTGGTTCCAGTATCAGGACGGCCGTTTTATCGAAAATATCATTGATGCCTCTTATACGTTTACCCGTTCGGCGGCCGGTCAGTTGATCGAAGGCGGCCGGCCGGAAGTGGTCATGGTGGTAGGTGACGGTATTGGCCCAATGGTACTTTACGAATGGCAGGGAGGATTTTGGAAAAGCAAAGTATTACTGGAAGACGTCGATAACGGCCATACCCTGGACGTGCTGGATTTTAACGGGGACGGTCACCTCGACATTTTCAATGCAGAAATGCGTTTTGACGAAGGCAATCCCGATTCAGAGATCCGCATCCTGCTGGGAGACGGTAAGGGGAATTTTTCTAAACACGTCGTAGCACAAGGTTTTGGGGTACACGAAGGCCGTTTGGTGGATCTGGACGGCGATGGCGATCTGGATGTGTTGGGAAAACCGTATACCTGGAAGGCACCGGGCCTGAATATTTGGCTGAATCAAACGAAACAGTAAACGGCATTCCCTACGTCAACCTGCGGAGGCTTCCAATATTTGTCTTACCAGTTCCATTGTATGGTATTCATCCAATACCAAGGTGGAAACCTTTCCGGTACACTTATCGCAAGAGAAGCCGAAACCCGGAAGAAAACATACATGGCGAAAACGACAATGTGCACAGTAACACTATCTTTGCTGCTATTATTTCCGCTGTTCCATCCATCTTCTGTACCCACTATATACCGTTAGGTGAAGAGCTGCATTACCGCATTGTCTGTCGAAGGAAATACTGCGCGATCAACCAAAGAACCGGGGGCAAACCCGCACTAACGACCAGCGCCACATATGGGTGCTCTACACCCTGATAGCCGATGTAAGCGAACACAAAACCCAAAGGCAGAGAGCCGCAGGCCAGGGCGATCACAAATTTGCGCCAATCCATCCGGTTAAGTCCGGCCATACACGCGATCACTTCCGGTAGCACCGGCAACCAGCGGGAAATAGCCACCATCCAGCCGCCGTTTTTGTTGAAGGTGTGTTCGCCTTTTTTCAGATCTTTTTCCCCCAGTATCCACAGGGCTGCTTTGCGGCCCAGGCTCCGGCAGAGCCCGTAGGCCAGCATACCGGAGAGAAAACTACCGGTAGCGGCCAGCATGCCCCCCCATAGTGGTCCGTACAAATAACCCAGCGCCGACATGATCACTGTGGCCGGCAGTGGGAGGAACAGATCACCGATGAGCAGCAGAAAAGCTACTGCCCAGGCCCAGGGGCCGTATTGCTGAAATAACTCAATGGCACCGTCTTCACTGAACAGGTTCATAAACCAATCTCCCCAGATGAGGAAGGGGATGATCACCAAAGCGGCCAGGATTCCAAAAACCAGCCAGTTTCTCATATTAATATGGTATACGACTCACGGTTTGACGAATGAAGCAAATGACTACTACCCATACAAGGATCATGGTCACCTTGACAGTTACCGTTTACTACATTCTGTAGGCCGATAAATGTTTTGTGATGTTTGTCGGGTGCAAAGTCGTAAATTTAACGAATACCCACAAATCTGAAATAATGTTCAAGAGAGGTTACATCAAACCGAGATCAGTTTATGAAAATATTTCTGCTGAAGCTGGCCGGAGCTATGGCCCTTATCACCTTCATGTTTTGGACCAAATACTGGTACGCCATCATATTTGATGGGCCCCATAAATGGATGTACGGCTTTCCTTTCCCTAATATGAGTGATGCTTTGCACACCTCAATGGCCTTACATATTTTTGTGCTGGCGGGTCTGGTGGATTTTTCCATTTACTTCCTGGTCTGGTGGGGAATGTTCTATGCATTAGATCGCTGGCTGATCCCGATCCGGTTGCATAGATCGGTTGTTATCGCAATTTTTGGGCTGGCTGGCTTATCTTTAGCTTTGCTGATATTGTTGCTCAGTGTGATGGAAGTGCAAGTCTCCCTTCTCCGGCCTTATGATTTTGAAGTGGTAGAGACTTACGGTCGCTTCATCTGGCAAGACCGACCGGTGCGTGATTTGAAAATCGATTGAGTGATACTCTGTTGACGGGCGACCGTCATCAAGTAAAAATATTAAAAATAATTATATCATGCCCAAACCACAACCCTCTTCGGTAGATCCGGAGCGTTTGCCGGACTTGGCTCAGGCAGTTATTCGCAAAGCAAAATTTCCCATGCTGGCTACGGTGGAAGGGGATCAGCCGAGGGTGCGCCCGGTCTCGCCCGTCCGGGTGGAAGGATTTACCATATATGTGGCTAATCTGAAGCAATATCAGAAAACAGCACAAATTGCGGCCAATCCTAAAGTTGAGCTTTGCTATCTGGACGAAGATCACGATCAGGTTAGAATTACGGCCCGGGCGGAAGTAGTGACTGACCGGGAATTGATCGCCAATATCTGGCAGGCCAACCGCCTGCTGGGTCATTATCTGGGGAGTATGGATAATCCGGACTTCATTCTTTACCGCATGGTTCCACTGCGGGTTACTTTTATGCGGGAATGGGCGCTGGAATATTGGGAAGTTCCTCTTTTAGGTATCAGGTATTAGGTTCTCGGTGCTTGGTACGGGGTAAATTGGATGAATGATCATTTTGTCTCAATATCCCAATGTCCTAACATCCCAACATCCCATAATCCCATAACCCCAACGTCCCATAATCTTAACATCTCAAAATCTCAAACCAAATATCATGAATAGATCAATCACGCTTCTTCTTTTACTGACCGTTTTGGGGGTATCCGGCATACATGCCCAGCGCTATGCTACCGATCAGTTTACTACGGTCAATAAACAGACTTTTCCCTACGGTACGGTGGATGGCGAAATATTGTACATGGACCTTTATATGGGCAGTGGTGATACGGAAATGAGCAAGCCCCTGATCCTTTATGTACACGGAGGCGGTTTTGCCAATGGGAAAAGAGATGAAGATAACCTGATCGCATTTGCCGAAGATATGGCCAAAAAGGGTTACGCAGTGGCTTCTATTTCCTACCGGCTGACGATGAAGGGAAAAAGTTTCGGTTGTGACCAGACTGCTCAGAACAAGATCAAGACCTTCCAGGCTGCTGCCCAGGATATCCGCATGGCCACCCAATATATACTTGACCGGCAACGGCAATGGGGCATCAGTCCGGATAAGATCGTACTGGCCGGAAGCAGCGCCGGCGCCGAAGCGGTCCTGCACGCGGCCTACTGGTCAATGAGTGACCTCCCCGCCAACACAACAGTTTTGCCCGATAATTTTCGTTATGCTGGTGTGATCAGCATGGCAGGAGCCCTGGTCGATCTACAATTGATTAACGAACGTACTGCCATTCCCTCTCTGATGTTTCATGGTACCTGTGACAACCTCGTACCCTACGCCACCGCTCCTCATCACTACTGCCAGCCCGGTGATCCCGGTTATCTGATCCTGCACGGTGCCCGCTCCATAGCCGACCGGCTACATGAAATGGGACGGC
>JAGQXH010000756.1 GCA_020436695.1 Lewinella sp.
CAAAAGGTTGGAATTGATGTTGACCTTGGCACTTTTCCCAGGGAGCAACTCAACCCCAACGGAGGAAGCATCGCTATCGGTCACCCCTTCGGCGCCACTGGTGCCAGGATATTGAGTCAGGCAGTAAAAGCCCTGTCGGCAATGGGTAAGGGGAAAAAGGCAATCGTAAGTATTTGCGCGGACGGTGGGTTGGGGACGGTTGTTTTACTGGAAGGTTGAGAGACAAATATGTTCTAATTAGGATCTCTTTATTTTTCGCTTTCTTCCTATCAGGGCGTATAATCTTCAACCGACAAGATCTGGGCCCCAAATCCGGCTCTGCGTATCGCTTCGAGCACTGCTTCCAGTGAAGCCTTCCGGCTGACGATAATGGCAGCTTTCCCATCTTCCAAATGGATGATGGCCTGGATCACTTGCGGTAAAGCTTCCGAGCGTTCCCGTACGGTCTTGGCACAAAACTGACAGGCCATGCCTTCAATGCGGATGGTTACCAGACGAGCGCCTTTTAAACCAGGTGCCCCATTCGGAGCTCCGATAACCGGCAGATTCACTTTGACGGTAGCGAAAATACTCAATCCAGGCTCCGGTAATTGCGCCAGATTGAGATGCCTCCGGTAATTGCGATTGGAAAGGTTGCTGATGCCCAGTGAAAGTTCCACCTGCTCGGTTACTTTTCCTCCTCCGGATAGATCGAAAACCGTATAAGCCGGAGTAGAAATTTCGCCATAATTCGGAGCGAACCGGTCCTGGCCGGTAGCGATGTCGGCTCTTAAACTTACCCAAAGGTTTTTCTCAGGAGGTTCAAAAGTGATCTTTGGGCTAAACTCCAGGGGCGCGATATTCGGTAGATTCCCGCCTTGTCCGTCTCGCCCGTTTAAGTAGGAGATGGTTAAGGAAGATTGAAGGGCCGGGGTGATATAATAAGCCAGGTAGGCGCTTGCTCCTTTGACCACTGCATTGGGAATATTGACGGCGCGTTTCACCCCTCGCAGTCCGGTTATTGGCGCAGTTTGGGTGGTATCGATGCGCCTTTCGATCAGGTCACGAAGCCGATTATGGAAATAGGTGAGGTTCCAGCTCCATTTATCTTTCATGCCTCTCCAACTGATGGTTTTGCTGACATTCACCTCCGGACGAATTTCCGGGTTCCCGAAATGATAAAACCCATCTAACTGGGGTGCACTCAGGAAACGATCTACCGGGGTAGCAGCATTAAAGCCTTTGACTACGCCCACGGAAACGGCCATATGCCGGTTGAGTTGATAGAGAGCTGTCAGATTACCGGTCCATATTTTTTGGTTATCGCGCAAGTCTCCAGCTAAAAATCCAGTCGCATCGGGCCGGGCGTCTGAAGATACTGCATTTAGACGTAGGCCGGCATCAATGGTCAGTCGGTCACCAAACAAATACCGGTGAAGCAAAAAGATCCCTCCTTCCTGCAATATGCCCCGGTTGAGAATGTTTACAAACGGAGTTGTTCCCTGTTCGGTGATCGTCTGCCTCTCTGCGTTCATTTTCCACACAAATCCATCGATCCCGGCCGTAAGCAGAGAGCGTTCACCCAGTGCAAAAAAGGCTTTTACCGAACTTTGGTAATTGCCGGTCCGGGAGATCCCGAAAAAGCGTGTATTACCAGGAACATAATTAAGCATGTTGTGAAACATGGGTTGGTATCCCAAAACAGCTTCCAGTTTTTTAAAATTCCGGCCATCAAACTCCCAACGGTACTTTATGGCCAGCAAATCTCTTTTTTCCTCGGGAATAATGGAATAAGTTTCCGGCATTCTGGCGGGCCAACCTATATTTTCTCCGCGGTAGATCTGACCGATCAGGGCAATTTCCTGACCGGCCCCAGGGCGGTAGCGGGTATGGAGATGTAACCAGCGACTGTCAAATCCACTGTTGGGTATTTCCGTGTTTGGGAAAAGAGTATATCTATTCGGATCGGGTACTTTATAATTCCCGTGCCGGCCACCTCCGGCGCTGAGTGCAAAATCCAGCGCCTTATTTCCGCCTTTAAATGCCAGCAAACCGCTGCGGGAGTCGGACACGGAGCGCACGCGGGCAACGGCTTCCATCTCGACCCTAAATTCTTCCAGATACTGATATTGGGCGCCGATCGTATTAATGCTCACAATGCCGCCCATATTCCCGGAACCGAACTGGGCATTGCCCGGACCTACCTGTACGTCCATACTGTTGATCATGTCCGGTTCGATCGTCGCCGTACAGGCGTCCATACCCATCGGGCAGGATTGGGTAGTCTTGATCCCGTCAATGAAGAGCAGCACCCGGCTATCGGTCATCCCCTGAAAATAAGGTTTAGAACCCCAGTTGCCGGCCCTGCCTACCGAAACGCCTCCTACTTCCTCCAGGATCTCGGCGGTATTGGTAGCAGCAAGTCTTTCGATCTGGCCGGAGCTGATTTTTGTGGAGGGAATGGGCTCATCCAGGAGGTTGGTTTCGGGAGCGGAGATTACTACTTCGGTCAGGGACGCTGCCAGTGGGATCAGCCCGAAATCGACCGTGACGGCTTCATCCTGCTCAATGACTGCCAGACGGATCTGGGACTGATAGCCTAAATATCTAACCTGCAGGTAGTAATTGCCTGCAGGGAGATCGGTAAAGCGAAAATGGCCGTCGATGTCCGTCGAAACGCCGCTGAATTCACTTTCAATAACGACCGAAGCTCTGTAAAGGGGCTCTGCCGTTTCGGCATCGATCACCCGGCCTTGGATCAGGCCGGACTGGCCGAAAACAAGCATCGGTCCCAGTAAACATGCCCAAATAGCTCCTCCCAAGATGATGCGCTTCCCGTCAATGAACAATCCTTGGACTTTCATTGATCTTCGATCTTTGTTTTGGTGGTCTTGACGGTAGCTTTAAATCCTCGCTTGCCGATCAAATCAATGATCTCTTTTTCGGAAATGATAGACTGGTCATACCATATGGAGGAAATTCCGGTGGCATAGGTCGTTTTACTTTTGACTATTCCTTCCCGGCGACTTAGCAGGTGATCGATCCCGTCGGCACAACCGGCCTGGCAACTCATGCCTTCAACGGTCAGTTCCAGCTTGGTGGTCTTTTTATCAGGCTGTTCACTGACTTCCTTTTTACCTTTTGCAACTGCTTGTGCCTTTATTTCCTGGCTTAGAAACAGGCTTGCCATACAGAGCAGCGCAATAAAAAATGTTTTTCTTACCGGTGAGAATTGGATCACTTGTCGATTCATCATTTGCTATATTTATTGATTAGTAATGTACCTGAACAAAGATAAACCGAGGGGTAGGGTGGCCTGCAAGTAAAAAGTAAAATAATATAACGGAAAATAGACTATTTCTATACGGGAGGGGCTCCATGCTTAAACTGCTCGATCCTTTTTTTCAATTCCATAATTTCGGCCATCTTCTTACTAAGGTCCTCCAAGGCAAGATCCGGAAATTGCTGCCTGATAAATTCAATGCGGTCTTCCTGGCCACAATTCCCGGGGCAGGCATCGATAGTTTCTACTATCTTAATGGCCAGCGCCTTTCGATACACTTCGTCCAGCAATAGAAAATGGGTTTTATCTAATGCTTTTTGGACAGCCTTGAACTGAATAAGCACCTGGTCAGGCCGTTTGTCTTCGTCCAGCATCCTGATAAGTCCACGAACCTGCCCTTCGATACTACGGAGGCGAGTTTTAATGTCTTTGGTAAGATTTTTGGGAATGGACATAAATCGCTTTATTTTATACTCAATGATAACTGCCAACTGAAATAGCTATCTTGTGCGTTGTGCAAAGTGAAGCAAAACACCAGTAGGATCCCAGGCATGGGTAACGATATCTCCATGAGACTGTAGCTTAGGTTCGTTCACTCTTGCTTTTCCAAAACTTCCTTCCTCCAATACTTTTGAAATATGCTCATACCAAGCTTGGGCATCCTCTACATTGATATAAAACATAAAATTATTAGCCCATCCTCTATTGTAATAATCCTGTAGAAAGAAACGAAATCCTTCTAATTCTAATTCAGCGAGCTTATCGTGCAGCCCAATAGTTTCCCAGCCTAATTCCTGATAAAAAGACAGTGAAAGTTTAAAATCTTTTG
>JAGQXH010000757.1 GCA_020436695.1 Lewinella sp.
AGGGGCTGAGCTAAGGCAACCCAAACATTATTTTTTATCAAAATCACTGGTTGGACTTTTTACACAACTCCAACTCCTACGTGCAAAACTAGTAACTTACATTAATTTTTCCGGAAACCAATGATCTTGATCTCCACACGCTGGTTCTGTCTCCGTCCTTCCAGCGATGCATTACTGGCAATAGGCTTGGTCTTGCCATATCCTTTAGATCGGAGGCGATCCCGGCTCACTCCTTTGTCAATCAGATAATCGGCTACCGCCTGAGCCCGGTCGGTCGACAGTTTATTGGCAAAGTCGTTACTGGCCAGTCCGTTCGAGTGGCCGCCGATCTCCACGATCACGTCCGGATTACCCTGGAGGAAGGAAAAGACTTCATCCAGCGTTTCGAAGGATTCCTGCTTGATCACCGCTTTATTAGACTCAAAGTAGAGTTTATCGATCCGTATCGTAGCTCCTTCCCGGATCTCACCCACTTCTTTACCTCCCAGTACGATCTTACGTTCGGGTTTGGGCGGTGTACTTTCTTCCACTCTGGTAGGTGTTTCCTTCGGAGTGGGATCTTTCGAAGGAGTCACTGTAGGAGGTGCCGGAGCCGGTTTGGGTGTCGTCACCACCGGTTCTTCTTCCTGAGGCGGTTCGATGGGAGGGTCGCCGTCACAGGGGATCTCCGTTACGGGTGAGGCATTGTCCAAAAGCACATTACCGTTGTACGGAAATAAAGTAGGCGTCTGATAGAATACCTCCAGGATGAGGTAAGTATAATCGGCCAAAGGTTCGAAGCGGAAATTGTAACGCAACCAGCGATGATTAATGATCAGCTTGCTTTCAGCCAGCAGATACTGCTTGTCGCAATATCCGAAACCGCCATAGATGCGTAATTTCGCGGGAGTGGCGTAATTGGCTGTTTCTTCACTTACCCGGCTTACACTGATATACAGTTCGGAACGGGCCAGGTCCATACTGAAACTGTAACACTTTCCTTTCTGTAAAGGCCGGCTGAGCCGTTGGGAAACGGATTCCCAGGTATCGTTGTCGCGGACCACCATACCCATATAGCTGTCGCCATGGGAGGCGGCTTTGGAAACGGAGAAGGTCGCGTCAGGTTGAACATCCGGAGGTGTTTCTCCGGGGAAGCCGCAGTCGTACCAACCGGTAGGCGGCTTTCCTGGTCTTGGATAATCTTCAAAAGAAGGATTGGTCAGGTAGATCGTATCTTGCCCCTGCATAGTATGTTGTATGCCCACCAGGGCCAGTACGCAAAAGGTGATGGATTTCCACATCTTTATGCTTTTTGCTTAGTTCACTGTTTTCGCGGCTGACATGACAATATAGGAAATCCAATGCGATTTCTACTACATATAGTCAGTCACTAACATTAATACTAGTAACGGTTTAACCCGGGGCATTTGTTTTATTCGCAAAAAAAATTACCGATAAACCGACCTATTGCGGAGATCAACTGGGAAAATTTGTATAGGGGGATACTCCAGGTGTTACCGTTCATTTGTATTCAAAAGGTCCTGCCTTCATAGAAAGTATAGATGCTTGTCGACCGGTTTTTGGTGCTGGGTTTTCGATTCCTGAAGCTGCCCGAGTGAGTGTCTGCTCCTATGAAAGCAGGTGCAGTGTGCTCCATTTTGAGCAATTTACCCCAAACACCGGGAACCGAATACCCAGTACCTATTTAAAAGCATTCAAGCCCGTCACATCCATACCCGTTATCAACAGATGAATGTCGTGCGTTCCCTCGTAAGTGAGTACAGTCTCAAGGTTCATCATATGACGCATGACGGGATATTCGTTGGTAATGCCCATCCCCCCGTGGATCTGACGAGCTTCCCGGGCTACTTCCAGTGCCATGTGGACGTTGTTGCGTTTGGCCATGGAGATCTGTGCCGGACTGGCCTTGCCCTCATTCGCCAGGGTACCCAGTCGCCAGGCTAATAACTGAGCCTTAGTGATCTCCGTGATCATTTCCGCCAGTTTTTTCTGGGTAAGCTGGAACTGTCCGATCGGCCGGTCGAACTGGATCCGCTCCTGCGAGTACCGAAGCGCGGAGTCATAGCAATCCAGTGCGGCACCGATGGCCCCCCAGGCAATTCCGTATCTGGCTTTGGACAGGCAACTCAAAGGCCCTTTTAATCCCTGAACGCCCGGTAATACCTGCGATTTCGGTACCCGCACGTCCTCAAACACCAGTTCACCCGTGATGGAAGCCCGGAGTGACCATTTGCCGTGGATCTCAGGTGCGGAGAATCCCGGCATGCCTTTTTCAAGGATCATCCCGCGAATGACGCCTTCTTCATCTCTGGCCCAGACTACGGCAATGTCGGCGATCGGAGAATTGGTGATCCACATCTTGGCGCCGTTAAGGATGTAGGCATCGCCATCATCACGGATATTAGTGACCATACTGCTGGGGTCGGAGCCATGATCCGGTTCAGTAAGCCCAAAGCAACCGATCAGTTCTCCGGTACCCAGCCGAGGCAGGTATTTCTGTTTTTGCTCCTCCGAACCGAAGCGATAGATCGGATACATCACCAGCGATCCCTGAACGGATGCCATGGAGCGTATGCCGGAGTCTCCGCGTTCCAACTCCTGCATGATGATGCCGTAAGCGATCTCATCCATTCCGCCACCACCATATTCCGCAGGCAGGCTGGGACCGAATGCACCGATCTCTCCTAAACCCTTGAATAAGTGAGTGGGACATTTTGCCCGTTCGGCGTAATCTTCGATAATAGGTGTAACCTCCTGCTTTACCCAGGTGCGGACGGCTTCCCGGGCCAGTAAATGATCTTCCTGCAACAGATCGTCGATCCGGTAGTAATCATGATACTGAAAAGGGTCTTCCTTGGCCTTTTTTATGATATTCGTTTGCCCTTCGGCTCCGTTTGCGTGCATGCTGATTGTGATTTTGGTCTTGGTTAGGAATCTTTATTTGGCGCCGTAAAGTTAAAGAGATTGATGTTGATATTCTATGATCTTACCACTCTGTGATGATGAAATACTGCAAATTTACCATAGCCATAGTCGTAAACCATCCCAATTGGCCGCCATCGTAGTGTAGCGACATCGTAGCATGGTAATAGTAAAATAAGTATCTTTTCGGCAAAAATGGCGATCATCTCTTTGGAAGGTATGCGGTTGTGGGGAAAACACGGATATTATCCGGAAGAGGAGACCCTCGGACGGGAGTTTATCCTCAACGTACAGGTCTATGTGAATATTAAGGAAGCGGCGGAGGAAGACGAACTTTCTCATTCGGTAAATTACGAAACACTCTATCACATCTGTCAGTCAGAGTTTCGCCAGCCGGCTAAACTACTGGAAACCGTAGCGCAGCGCATATTGGAACGGATCAACCGTCAGTTCGAAGGCCTCAAAGGCGTAAAAGTAAAGATCCGGAAAATGAACCCACCGCTGGGTGGTCCGGTAGATGAAGCTTCGGTTGAGGTTTGCGACGGCTTGTTTGACCTGCCGCCACTGAAAGTATTTAAAGCACTACTGGATATTGCCGAAGACATTGAAGATCTGCTCGAATAAGCAGGGCCTGCTCTTAGTAGTTTGACGGAAACAAATGTACCAATTTTTTCTAGAGGCTTTGAAAATTTCGCACGCGATATACTGACAGTCAATGATTTATCGAAATATTAGAAGCCTAAAATTGGTTCATTTATTTTTGCTCCGTCACTTAAACAAGTGCTAAATAACATTTTGGTAACGCCCATCCGGCTATTTTCTTCGTCATAAGTACGAAAACAAATATTTTACCAATCGGGTTATCACTGTGTTTGAAACCTGAAAATAAAATGAGATCAATGAAAAAGTTACGCTTTCTTGTATTGCTTACCCTGCTGGCGGCCTGTACACCACAGGAATTACAAAATGCGCTCGGTACCCTTACCGGTAGCGGCCAGCTGACGTCTGCGGAAATCGGCTCCGGCCTGAAACAGGCCCTGGAGTTCGGCATTAGTGAAGGGGCCCAGAAGCTGGCGGAGAAAGACGGTTATTTCAAAAGCCAGTACAAGATCCTCTTACCGGCAGAAGCCCGTAAAGTGACGGACAAGCTACAGAATATTCCCGGCTT
>JAGQXH010000758.1 GCA_020436695.1 Lewinella sp.
TGTATACGACTACCCGAGACCTGGATGTGCTGGTGGAGGCGGTGCGGAAGTATCCGGTGTAGGTAGGTAGGCTAGTAGAAGAGAAGCCGGTACTCATTGCTGGCAGGTCCATCTGATCATAAGATCAAGCACAAGTGTCAAGAACAAGTTCAAATGGCTTCGCGCCCGACTATTGAACTTGATACTTGATCCTGCGCTTGATCTTGACGTCCATGCTTAGTGGTGATAGTTGCAATATTGCCCGCGTAATGGCATAAACCTATACTTTTCAGATCTCAGATATTGCTATGATGTGGGTTTAATCCACCACCTTCATCCCCACCTGATCGATCATAAAAGCATACAACATCGCCGTTTCCTTCTGCCGGGCAAAACGTCCGGATTCCCCGCCGTGGCCGGCGCCCATATTGACCTTCAGCAGTACCGGTTCGGAGCCGGTATTATTTTCCCGGACCTTTTGTACCCATTTGGCCGGGCTGAAATAGGGCACCTGGGTGTCGTTCAGGCCGCCGGTGGCAAAGATGGCCGGGTAGTCGGCCGGTTGCACATTATCGTAGGGCGACCAGCTTAGCATGTAGTCGTAGTATTCTTTTTTGTTGGGATCGCCCCATTCGTCGTATTCCAGCGTGGTCAGCGGTAGGTCGGGGTTCATCATATCGGTGATGACGTCCATCCAGGGTACCCCGGCTATAATGCCTTTAAACAGGTCGGGGCGCATATTGGTTACCGCCCCCATCAGCATGCCGCCGGCACTTCGGCCCATCGCAAATAATCCCTCTTCACTGGTGTATTTTTCATCTACCAGATATTGGGCGCCATCCACAAAATCGGTGAAGGTGTTCTTCTTGTGCAACAGTTTACCGTCTTCATACCATTGCCGACCCATTTCCTGTCCGCCGCGAATATGAGCGATGGCATAAATAAAGCCCCGATCCAGCAAACTGATCACATCCGGCCGGAAATAAGGCATAGTACTGAAACCGTAAGAACCGTAGGCGTATAACAGGCAGGGATTGCTGCCGTCGTGCTGAAAATTATCCTTCCGGTAGACGATAGACATGGGAATTTTGGTGCCGTCCTCTGCCGGTGCCCAGATGCGCTTGGTCTCGTAAAGCGCGGCCTCATAACCACCTCCTACTTTCTCCTGTTTCAGTAAGTCCTTGTGCCGG
Organism: Lewinella sp.; assembly: GCA_020436695.1. GTDB lineage: Bacteria > Bacteroidota > Bacteroidia > Chitinophagales > Saprospiraceae > Flavilitoribacter. Next base: position 1,170 of record JAGQXH010000758.1, read on the forward strand.
GTAGACAGGGAATAGCCGAGCGTCGATTCCGGAGTGGTCAGTGAAGTATACTCATACCGAATGCTGTCGCTGTCGAATTCATCCGACGGATCGTACATATCGGCGGTATATACCTCTTCGCCAAAGTCGATATAGTAATCATCACCACTGGCCCGGTTGATCACCCGGATGCGATCCAGAGCATTGGTCCTTTCCTGTACCACGATATATTTATCCCGGAGGGTGAAGTCATTGATCAGGGTTCCTTCTTTATGCGGTACCAGATCTTTCCAGTTGGCCATGGAGGGATTGCCGGCCGGAGCGGTGGAGATTTTAAAGTTCTTCGCGTCATGGTTGTTCAGAATGTAGAAGTCGTTCCCGGGATAACTCTGCACCCAGTATTCCAGTCCCTGCTGCCTGGGTTGGATCACTTTCAGTTGGGCCAGGGGCTGGCCGGCGGGTAAAAACCAGGTTTCCGTGGTAGTCGTACTGTTGGAACTGATCAGAACATAACGCTTATCCCAGGATGCGCTCAGCCAGACTGAATAAGTGCTATCCGGTTCAATGTAGATCTCTTTATCCAGATCGGCATTATCACTCATCCGGTGACGCATGACGCGATAGGAGCGGACGGTCTTATCATTGAGGGAATAAAAGAAGTATTGACCATCGGCCGACCAGGCGCCGGCATTATCACAATCTGAAACCTGATCGGATAACAACTCACCGGAGGTCAGATCTTTGAAAAACAACGTGTTCCGGCGATCACCGGAAGTATCCACCATAAAGGCCACCCGCTGATTATCCGGACTGATGTAGTAACTGAACAGCCGATAGATCTGATAACCTTTGGCCATCTCATTGACGTTGAGAACGATCTCTTCTTCGGCATCCATACTGCCCTTACGCCGGCAGTGATAAGGATACTCATTCCCTTCTTCATAGCGGGTGTAGTACCAGTAACCGTTACTCTTGGTGGGTAGCGACTGATCTTGCTGCGGAATGCGGGCCACCAGTTCTTCGTACAATTCCTTCTGTAGCGCTTCCGTGTGTTTCAGGCTTTTCTCGGTAAAGTCATTTTCCGCTTCCAGAAATGAGATCACCTCCGGGTCATTCTTATCGCTTAGCCAGTAGTAGGGGTCTTCACGGGTGGTGCCGTGTTCTTCAAAGGTGTGAATGACTTTTTTTGCAGTCGGATAATCCGCCGCAGCTGTATGTCCGGAATTAGGTTCCTGTTTGCAGGACAAAAAGCCCAGCAACATCATAATAACGGCAAATCTGTTCATATTGCTTGATTGGTGAGTGAAGAGGGTTTCGGCTCATTTTTACTTCAAATATACATTTGAATCAGCTCACAATTGCGGAATTAACAGTTCCAGCCGCCGGGCCATCTGGTTTACTTTTTCTTCCAGCCGATTAAAGTAATAGTTGCGGTTTTTGCTGGAGTGAATGCTGATGGCAGTGGATGTACTGATCATGCTTTGGAACCACCGTTCCATATAGCTGCACATTTCCTGATCGGTGGTGAAAATGAAATTTGGCCCGTCCAGGGTATGGTAGAGGATGCTATGGGTTTCGGTTACTCCCAAAATGGTATTGTAGGTACCCGTCAGCTCATTGTGGAACAGCTCGAATTGTCCGTTTTGCTCCAAAGGTTTCTGGCCGGGCATAAATTTCTTTCCCTCTTCGGCCATATGGCGACAATGCCGGACCAGCTCGACCAGGTCGGAGCAGATCTCAAAGGCATCTTCTGCCCGCTCGAAGCGGCCGTCCAATAACATATATTCTATCTGGTTGAGCGACTGGTCGAGAAAGGACAGGGTCCAGTAATCGGTACTGTCCAGGGCACAGTACAATTTGCCGGTGGCATAAGCTATTTCCAGTTCTTTGGCGGTAATCAGGTCGAACCTGAACTTTCGATGCTGCAGATAATCGAGATTCCAGTTGGTCAGCCCGTAAATATAGAGTTTCAGTGCCATTAGACGGGGAAACATCATATATATGAAGATCGGGACCTCACGGGCGGTGTAATGGGCATGGATATTCGGTTGACGAACGAACAAACTGATCTGATAATTGATCAGTTGCAGATAATCCAGAAAACTACTGATAGGTTGTTCGCTCCGGTTATAGGAGAAAGAGACTTTTCCCTGTTTATCGCTGAGGATAGAATCGAGAGAAATATCAAAATGAGTAGCCAGGGTCTGTATCTCCACGGCATTAAGCATGGTGTCTCCGCGTAGTCTCCGGTATACGCCGTCGCGGTTCAAAGACAGTACCTCCATCAATTTTTCTGCGGCCTGTGATTTTTTTGGAAATCGGTTTAATATTTTATCAATAAGGTCGTCCTGTAGATTTGGCTGCATGTATTCTGTGCTTGCGATTTTGTTGGCATGAGCAAGTTCGGGACGGAGAACAAATAGATGAAACAAATTTAGGTTTTTAATATTTCGGTAAGCCATTGCCTATCAGGAGATGGCGTTCGAAATGTTCAAAACCTTAAAAGAAATTTGTTTCATCTATTTCCGTCAGATTACTGAAGCAGAAAATTTACAACAAATTCATGAAAAACCGGTGTAGGAGAGCAATTTCATCAGGATATTAAAGTAAAATAAATGTGACAACATCAATATTCCTTTCATTTTCTGCCGATAGGATATTGATATTGCGGCTGTATAAATAGAACTAAACTCCAGATATTAACAAAACAGGCAAAATCCTAACACCCTATAGTACGGGATCGGCGGCATGTCGCCCCATCAGTAGTATGTCGCCGGGATCCCGTCAATTCATAACCCCAGAAAATGAGTGAGATTATCTGATCTCATCTCCAACAGACGGGACTGGGTCGATCAAAAGGCTCACTCCCTGCTGTTGCGTTTCCCAATCAGGTAAGATCTCACAGTTGTCCCAGATGCCGGTCGATAGGGTCAGGG
>JAGQXH010000759.1 GCA_020436695.1 Lewinella sp.
TGGTCAGCGGAAAAATCCTTGAAAACAACCATTCTGTAATTGTCCGGATGGGTATCTTTTTTCATGACGCTACATTTTCCTTTTCAAAATAAGACCGCAAAGGTACGATTTTTTTCGAAATTTGGAAATATGCCCATTTGTTTTTTTGGAATCTACAACTATGGGATAAAAGAGTATAAGAGTGGGATAATTTTGGACGCAAAACAACGATTTTTGATAAAAATTTTGATTTGAATAAAAAACAGGTGTAGATTTGCAACATAATTTGGAATCAATATTAAAATGATTTCAATTATTTTGAAACTAAATTATGTGTTTTACGGCCTTACGGCCAATAAAATATTTATTTCACCCAAAAAGGAGGAAAGAAATGTTAAACCGTTTTGCAAATCCCAAATCAATGACTGGCGTCTGGTTGGCCCTGGGTATCGCTCTGGGCATTAGTTTCAGCTACGCTTTCAGTAATCTGGCCATTGGTATCCCGATGGGACTGGCTTTGAGCTTTTGGATGGGTAAAGTGACCTACCGTGTAAGCCGCGGTATTCTGCGGATGAAGCAGTAAACGGGCCATTCCATGAACATGATATTTGGGTGTCTGGTATTAGATACCGGGCGTTCGCTGAAAAGCTCCGGATTTTTCCTCAGGAAAAATTTGGAGCTTTTCTTTTCAGGAAATGAAGAATGAGTTTTTTATAATAACTGCAGCAATTAATAATTTTGTCCAAAAATCCAAACGTCCAAACGTCCAAAAATCCAAAAATCCAAACATCCAAACATCCAAAACCCATCCTATGTCCCAATTCCCATTAGGTCTGAAAAGGAGTGCAGCCATGGTCATACTGCGTCATGATCAGCAATTTCTGCTGCTCAAACGTGCCAAAATGCCCAATAAAGGGATGTACGTACCGGTAGGGGGCAAACTGGATCCTTTTGAAGATCCGTATACTGCCGCCAAACGGGAAGCTTACGAAGAAACCGGTATCCGGGTGGAACAACTGAAATATGCCGGCGTATTGATCGAAAGTTCTCCAACTGCTTACAACTGGCAATGCAACATTTATGTAGCCGATATTCCCTATCAGGAGCCTCCGTTTTGTGATGAAGGAGAGCTGAGCTGGATCACCTACGAACAAATTCCCGATATTCCAACACCACCAACCGATTGGGTGATCTACCAGTACCTCATGCGAGGGCAGGTCTTCGCTTTCAATGCCATACTGGATGTCCATTTGAATTTACTGAGTATGTACGATGAGATTGCGGGGGAAATGGTTTGGGAGAAGAAATGAATGAGCCATCAGTATTTCTGAGACATTGGCTGACGCACGATACCGAACTCCAGCTGCTGCATTCCGAGGCTGACCGACAATCGGAGAGTAACTGCCTTGGGTACAAGATCCCATGAAAAAGATCATCCTGATAACCCTCCTTCCTCATGAGATATCTCATCGCTTCTCCCATCGGATCAACGTAATTTAATGCATTATTTATAAAGAGTATTAAGTCGTGACGTGGCCTTTAAGTCTTGTCTTTATTTATGAAAGTATAGATCTCTAAATAGGAGATCACTATCGGCTTGGGGTTGTGTTAAACAGACACAACCCCGGCTTTCATTCTAAAATACTTGCATCATGAGAACGGGAAAAGTCAGTTATTTATCGGATCTGCATTTCGATCATACCCAGTGGAGAAGCGAACTGGCCTTTTGGGATTACGAACTCAATTTCATGGATCGCCAACTTACCGGGATCATTGAAAACAGCAGAAAGCAAAAAGTGCTGGCCCGGGCCGAACATTTTCAGAATGCTTTTGCCATACACCGGGAGGAAATGAGCAGACTACGGCATAAGATCAGTTGGCACGAAGAACAACTGGCCAGAGTAGCGCAACTACTGCCTTCTAAGATTGAACAACAACATTTCCACGATCACCAGGCCTTAAGGAGCCGGTTCGATGATCAGCGCACGTTGTTCCGTCAGCTAAAGGATGAATTCTTTTCCTTCCTGGAAGAGCAGATAGACGTTGCAATTTCAATCATGTAAAAATGTCCTTTATCCCGCTGTTTTGATCCTGGTTTGGCAAATCGTATCACCTTGAATAACGAGGGGCGGGATTGCTACTCATTGCCGCCCCCCTGGTTCTCATTTTGCAGACCCACCATCAGCGGCTCATTGCGATGATACATTTTGTGTTCGATGATCTGAGAGGGCATATTATAGCCCCGGCTCAGGATCAGGTCTTTTACCTCGGCCAGTATTCTGCTTCGGATCGTTTCACCCAGATAAGCGGGTGGAACGGATTTTTGTTTGAGCACATCCACCCAGAAAAGTACCTGGATATCGATGGTGAATTCACTTACATCGCGGATCAGGACATCCGGCTCCGGTGCGGAAAGCACCTCCGGTTGCTTTTTCAGAAATTCAATGATCAGTGGGCGCAGAGCCTGGATATCGGTGGGGATGTCCAGACCCAGGCTAAAATCCAGACGTAGATATCCATCCCGGGTATAGTTGATCACCACATTCTTGACGATGACGGAATTGGGCAAATAAATATCCTTCCCCGTAATATTCCTGATATGAGTAGTGCGCAAATTCACTTCTTTTACCGCACCCCGGTGACCGTTCACCTCAATAATGTGGCCAATTTCAAAAGGCCGACTGATCAACATCAGCAGACCAGCCAGAAAGTTCTCTGCAATATCTTTAAACGCGAAGCCGATGATGATCGCTGAAACACCGGCACTGGTCAGCAACGTATTGGCCACGGCCCCAAAGCCCAATATGTAAAAGGCCACGATCAGGCCGATAAGATTGAATAACCAGCGGAATACTTTGCCCAGATAACTGACCACGATCGTACCTTTCCATTTTCCCCTTACTCCTTTGGCGAACCCTTTACCTATCAGATAGCCCAACAGGGCAAAAAGGAGGAAAAAAAAGATCGCAACCAGGAGATTCGGCAATAAGTCCAGGACGGTGGTGTAAAAATTACTGAAAACTTCCCTGATGCGTTCATTCATGGCCTTGCGTTCGGTTGATTACAGGAAGTTACAACCTTCTTAACTTGAGGTATCTGACAATGGTCACGCCAGATACTGATCATTGTCTCTCTTATGCGCGATCAGAACGTTCTGGGAAATCAATGCTTTACAGGTGCTAAACATCATGGCTGACTAACGCTATTCGTCATCGGCGATCCGGTATAAGTCGGTTAAATTTATTGATGAACTTATGTCATCCAATTAACTTCAACTCATGAGCCATGAATTTTTCAGACCCCAATGTGCTGTGGATCGCTTATAGCTTGTCAAATGCAGTTGCTATTCTACTGCTACTGGCGGCGATCAGATCGCCTAAACTGGCCAGACTTCTGTTCGCTATGCTGTTTTTCTGGGCCAGCTGGATAAATTATTCTACCAGCTCCGCCACTCCTGAAGTCTATCTGGAGTATGGCGAAAAAGCGGTCAATCTCTATGCCGCGTTCATTAATGGCTGGTTCCGACAGCATATTTCTGAGTTTGTCAAAGCTATTGCCGTGGGGCAGGGTCTGATCGCTCTGGGCATGCTCCTGAAAGGGATCTGGGTCCGACTGGCTTGTATCGGAGCCATCATATTTTTGCTGGCTATTGCTCCGCTGGGGCTCTACGCTGCCTTCCCTTTTTCACTGATCGCCGGAGCCGCTTGTTTTTTTATACTGAAAAAAGATGATCTGAACTATCTGTGGAGACCACGAGTGCTTTTTGGCCATAAAACTTAAATGCAATAACCGTGAGTAGACCGGCATCAACAAGATGGCAATTACTGTGGCAGGGGATAGCTATTTGGGCGGGAATACTGCTCTCCGGCTGTCGCCCGCTAGGCACGCCTCCCGGATCGCCGGATGCCTATGGAAGTTTTCCTGTACCCAAAACCGTTGATATCCAAGATAATAATGATAAGCTGCCTTATACTTATCACCATATTCGCAGAGCTATTGCTATTCGGGAATACTTTGAATACATGGATACGCTGGTTGCTCATTTTGACAGTTTGCTGCCTTATCCCATCAACGAGCATCTCATTGTACGCGCCAATCCCTGG
>JAGQXH010000075.1 GCA_020436695.1 Lewinella sp.
AGTACCAAAGGGCAAGGCAGCCCGCTTCCGGCGGAATTAAAGGCTGAGATGGAATCTAAGTTTGGCGCTGATTTTAGCGGCGTTCGTATTCATACAGGGGAAAAGGCTATCGCTTTGGCAAAATCGATCCGTGCGCAGGCTTTCACTCATGGATGCGATATCTATTTTAATGAAGGAAAATTTCAGCCTGCGAGTACCGCAGGAAAAGAACTGTTGGCCCACGAGCTGACCCATGTCGTGCAACAAAAAGGGGCAAAATAGAATCAATGGACTGTTTAGCTATGGATAAAGCATTGCTAATATTAATAGAGGATGTGGAGAAGGTCATCAAAAGAAATATGACCGCTTACTTCCGTGATGGATCCGCCGGCGTGAGTCCGGACGATTTCCGGTTGAAAAAGATTGATGACGTCCCGATCAAAAGCTTTATTCAGGAGAATCAGCTCTCCGCCGAAGGCATCTTCCTTTTGTTGCTGGCCATACTGCCACATATCGAGCCGGTTTTTTTAGACGGTGTATTCAAAAAATATCTGCCCGGTAACGGAGAATATCCGGAGTTTGGAGGAGTAAGAGGTAAGAATTTTCGGGGATTGCTTCCGACCGGCCAGACCCTTGTGACTCTGCTGGCAGGTTCCGACCTTGCCCAAAAATTAGCGATAGAACGGTTGTTCTCTCCTGAACATTTATTTGCTGAAAAGCGGATATTGCGTTTGGAAGAAGTTCCTGACGGCGAGCCCCGCCTGAGCGGTAAGATCGTAATTTCCCAGGATTATCTGGACCTGTTTACTACCGGGACTTTTGCTTCCCCGGGGTTTAGTATGCGTTTTCCGGCCCAATTGCTGAAAACAGAAATGGAATGGGAAGATCTGGTACTGAATAAACAGACCCTGAAGCAAATCGATGAATTGAAGTATTTTATTCGTTATGGCGACTTGTTGATACATAATTGGAGCTTGCGCAAACGACTGAAACCGGGATTCCGCGTTCTTTTCCACGGTCCGCCGGGTACCGGTAAAACCCTTACGGCCAGTTTACTTGGCAAACTTGCCAATTGTCCGGTCTACCGGGTTGATCTGTCTATGGTAGTCTCAAAATTTATCGGAGAGACGGAAAAGAATCTGGCTAATCTTTTTGCCAAGGCAGAAAATAAAAAATGGATATTATTTTTTGATGAGGCAGATGCCCTGTTTGGCAAGAGAACCAATGTTCGGGACGCCCATGATAAGTACGCCAACCAGGAAGTTGCATACTTGTTGCAACGCGTGGAAAATTATGATGGGTTGGTGATCCTGGCGTCCAATTTTAAGAACAATATCGATGATGCTTTTATGATGAGATTCCAAAGTGTGATCCACTTTCCCAAACCTGACCCCAAAGAAAGGTTTTTGCTTTGGGAGCAAAGTTTTCCGGAAGAATTGCCGCTTGACCCGGAGATCGATCTGGTGTCGATCTCTAAGAAGTATGACCTTACCGGAGCAAATATCATAAATATCGTTCAGTACTGTTGCCTGGAAGCTCTCGGCCTGGATAGGAAGATCATTGGCAATAAAAGTATTTTAAACGGGATTAGAAAAGAGTTTTTGAAAGAGGGCCGCATTATGAGCTAGATCCCGGCTCAACGTACCACCAGGGGCTCACTCACCAATTGATTGCCCTTTACCAGGCTCACCACATATACCCCCGCCGCCAAATAACTCAGATCGATACTTTTCTTTTTAGGGTCCAGCCGGAGCGGCGAAAATGTTTCCCGGTATACGATCTGCCCTAGGACATTAGACACGATCAGCTCATAATCCTCAAAATCCGGGGTTTGCATTTCGATGGTTACCTGCCCGGAGGTTGGGTTAGGGTAGAGCTTTAGCAAAGCCAGTTCGCCAATACTGGTCGAGCAGCCATCACTGAGTAGCCGTAGGGAATTGTAAATATTCAGCCGCCCGCCGGTAAGTGTGATATCCTGCAGACTTTGAAGTGGGTCAACTCCTTCCAGCAATGCTCTTTTGACAGCCAGGGCGGTTTCGGCCGGTTGTGACAGGGCGTCGACTGCCAGATATTCGCAGGGAAGGCTATACAGGAGGGCAATCGCTCCGGTAATATGAGGAGCTGCTGCGGAATTGCCGCCGAATGTGCTGAAGTCATCATAAAGATCGATAGTGATCGTACCTTCTCCGGGAGCGCCGAGATCGACCGAGGTACTGCCATAAGCCGAACGATCGTATTTTTGATCGCTACGGGTAGTATTGGTAACGGCGATAATAAAGTCGCTGGTACAGGAAGGCGGCATATCACCGAAAGCCTCAATGTTATAGTCCTCGTTGGCGGCAGCTACGCCGGCCAGGATACCCACTTCACCCAGTTTGTCGTACATGCTTCCCCAAACGGGCTGCTCAGAGCAGAAAGTACGAGACAGGCCGAGTGACAGGTTAGTGGCTACCACAAAGGCACCTTCCATACCTCCGGACTGATTATATCTTTTCCGCTGATCGATCATATAGTCATAAGCGGAGATGAGGTCACTGATCCGCAGGCTGGTCAGCAGCATTAGCTTTATCTCCCAGTTGATACCGGCGGTCCCAAAATTGTTGTTTCCTCTGGCCCCGATGATGCCGGCGACCCGCTGACCATGAGAATCGGCAGGATGGCGGTTGGTGTTTTCCTTAAAATTCCAGCCCTGATCATCGTCGATGTATCCGTTTTGGTCATTATCGATCCCATCGCCCGGGATCTCTTCTTTGTTGTACCAAACATTGTCGCGAATATCCTTGTGCCGGGTGTTGAAGCCCGAATCGGTAATGGCGACTACAATGGTATCTCCGCGTGCGGTTACGCCACCAGTAGTAATATTCCAGGCATTGGCTACCCCGATGCGCTCCAGATCCCACTGATCTGCATAGTAGGGATCATTCGGTTCATCTCGTTCTTCCAGTATATAATCGGGCTGTACCGCGAGTACCGACCGGTGTCGGCCAACCGCTGCAACAACCGTCTGAGGATCGATATTCGGATCAAAATGGAAGAGATGGATATTATTAATGGTGGAAAGACTTTTTTCCCATTGCAGGTCGATCTGCTGCCGGCCGGAGAAGATGCCGGTATCTGAAAGGCTTGAAGGAGAACCCCCCGGCTTTAACTGTACGATCAGAACCCCTTTGATTGGATCAGGCGTAGTACTGCCGGAGAGAAACAAAGGAGAAAAAAGAAAAAGTAAAAATACGGATAAAAATATTTTCATGCCTGCAGGGATTTGTATGGCAAAACACCTTCCTGCCAAATTACATATTTAGCTAGTGGTGCGCTAATCTTTTCCTGTCCGGCAGCTTTCAGTTGTTAATTTTCTACCACACGGCCTCCTTTCAGACGGAGTACTTTCTGGGTTTTGGCGGCCAGATCCAGATCATGGGTCACCAGTACAAGGGTGGTATTAGCGGCAGCGTTTAGTTGGAAAAGCAGGTCTTCCACCATCTGCCCGGTATCTTCATCCAGATTGCCGGTCGGCTCATCGGCAAACAGTATCTTCGGGCGGTTAGCAAAAGCCCGGGCGAGCGCGACGCGCTGTTGTTCTCCGCCGGACAGTTGAGAAGGGTAGTGATCTTTGCGGTCGCCTAGCCCAACTTTGTCGAGTAGTTCCACCGCCTGCTGATAGGCGGAAGGGTCTCCCTGCAGTTCCAGCGGTACCATTACATTTTCCAGCGCGGTAAGCGTGGGGAGGAGTTGAAAGTTTTGAAAAATGAATCCTACATGTTCGTTCCTCACACCCGCCCGCTCGTCTTCTGTAAGCTGATCCAGCCGGATACCATTGAGCGAGACCGAACCGGTAGAAGCCTGATCCAGTCCGGCACATAGCCCCAGGAGTGTCGTTTTTCCACTACCACTGGGGCCAACAATGGAAAAAGTTTCCCCCGCGCCGATCTCGAAACTGACGTGATGGAGTACGGTGAGATCGTGCCCGTCGTTACCGGTAAAGGTTTTACTCAGGTTCTCTACTTTCAGCATGAGTGAATATTGGATAATAGAAAGTTGGTATTGAACTTCAACAAATAACCATTGAGCATATGAAAAGGTTGTGTCCCCGGCATATCCAATTAAACTATCCCAGATTATCCGGCATTCCTGATAATGCTTTTATCTTTGCTCTCCAATTTGATGATCATGAAAGAACCGACTATCCAATCCGCCATCATCGATACGGATAAATGGGCCGCGCTGGCCCGCGAGAATGCACCGGCTTATCAGTCGGCTCAACCTTATCCGCACGCACAATTTGACGATTTTCTGGAAAACGGAGCGGCTGAAAAAGCCATGCATGCTTTTCCAAAAGTGGGAGGAGAAGGCTGGATACATTATTTGCACGTCAACGAGAAAAAGCACGGCCTGAATAAAATGGATCGTATTCCCGGCTATTTGCAGGAAGTGATCCGGGCGCTGAATAGTGAGGAATTCGTCAGACATCTGAGTGTTTTGACGGGTATCCCCGGCCTCCTGCCCGACCCCAGCCTTGAAGGAGGAGGCCTGCACCAGAGTCAACGCGGTGGATTCCTGAATATTCACGCCGATTTTACGGTGCATCCTCACAAGCGCAACTGGCGGCGGCGGGTCAACGTATTGGTCTATCTGAATGAAGACTGGTTGCAGGAATACGGTGGCGACCTGGAACTGTGGTCGAGAGACATGAAAGCCTGCGAGCAAAAGATCAGCCCGGTTTTCAATCGCTGTGTAATTTTCAATACCGACGAGGATTCCTATCATGGATTACCGGAACCGATTAATTGCCCGGAAAACATGACGCGCAAGTCGATCGCGCTGTACTATTTCACGGAGGAGGAAACGGTACCGCGCAAACGGGCCACCAACTACCGTGCCCGCCCGGGAGACGGCCTGCGCTCGGTCTGGATCTATCTGGACAAGCAAATGGTCAATGTATATAATACAATGAAAGGCTGGCTGGGTATCAATGATGATTTCATCAGCCGGGTATTGAAAATATTTAACCGGAAATAGAAAACAACGACACATGTGGGATAGAGAAGCTGTCCGGTATTCCCTGCTCCTGGCCTTGTTAGGGAGTATTTTTTACGTTTCTTTTCTCGGAGGTGTACATCTGTTTGACTGGGATGAGATCAATTTTGCGGAGATCAGCCGGGAGATGCTGATCACCAAAGAATATACCCGGGTGTATGTGGACTTTCTGCCATTCTGGGAAAAACCACCCTTCTTCTTTTGGTTGCAGGCTTCGGCTATGAGCATATTTGGGGTTAATGAGTTTGCGGCGCGCTTGCCTAATGCCATCTGTGGAATACTCACTCTGGTGGTCCTATTCAATATAGGGCGCCGTTTGTATAATACACGCTTCGGGCTGATCTGGGCTGGTGTTTATTTTGGCACCATCCTACCGTTTTTATATTTCAAGTCGGGCATTATTGATCCCTGGTTCAATCTGTTCATTTTCCTGGGCATTTACTATTTTATCCTCTTCCACTGGAAGCGAAATAAGTACACGGATATCGAATTGCCCCGTAGTTACTGGACGTATCTGATCATTGGTGGTTTATCCATAGGTATGGGGATACTGACCAAAGGGCAGGTAGCCTATCTGCTCGCCGGACTAACCTTTTTTGTGTATTGGGTAATCTATGCGCGGTTTCGCTTTTATGTCAATGTGCCGCAATTTATCGTATTTACCCTGGCCGCCACTTTGGTGACTTTGGGCTGGTATGGTATTGAGACCTGGAAGAACGGCACCTGGTTTATCACCGAATTTAACCGCTATCAATATCGCCTCTTCAGCACGCCGGATGCCGGACATCGTGGATTTCCTTTCTATCATTTTGTGGTACTTCTGATCGGATGCTTCCCTGCCTCTGTTTTTCTGATCCGTTCTTTTGGACGGATACCCGGGGAGGAAGCAGCTTATCATAGGGATTTTCGCATCTGGATGAAGATCCTTTTCTGGGTAGTACTCATTTTGTTCAGTATTGTGAAGTCCAAGATCGTCCATTATTCCTCTATGACCTACTATCCGCTCACTTATCTGGCTGCCTATATCATATATAATATGGTGGAGGGGAAAATAAAAATGACGCGTTGGATGAGGATTGGACTGTGGACGATAGGTGGGTTATTCATTCTGGCCACGGTGAGCCTCCCTTTTTTGGCAAAAAATATTGAACTCATCAAGCCGCTGTTCAGTAAAGATCCTTTTGCCCTGGCCAATCTGGAGGCAGCCGTCAACTGGACGGGATTCGAGATCATCCCCGGACTTTTCCTTCTGGTCGTGCTCTTTTTGGCCCTGAGATGGTGGAAACAGGAGCGGTATCAAAACGCTATTCCCGCCCTGTTCGGTGGTACAGCGGTATTTGTCATGCTGACCCTCGTTTTTTTCATCAACCGGATCGAGGGCTATAGCCAACGGGCCGCTATTGAGTTTTTTGAAAGCAAAGTAGGGAAGGATGCTTACCTGCTTACTGACGGCTACAAATCATATGCCCAATATTTTTATGGCAAAACACAAGAATACTCTCATAAGAATGAGGGAGACCGGGAAAAACTATATACTGGTGATGTAGATAAAGATGTTTACATCGTCACGAAGATCCATAAAGCTGATCGGCTCAGACAGATTCCTACGCTGGAAGAGATCGGCGAAAAGAATGGATTTGTGTTTTTCCGGCGGGTACGGTAAATACCGGCTGCCGATCTTTTCTTTACCTTGAGTTTTAAACAAGTATATTACTGGCCTTAAATGAAAAAATACGAATACAAGATAGTGGAGGCTACTCCCTCCGGCAAATGGGAGATTGGCCTGGATCTGGAAGCTAACGAAGCTATTTTAACCGGACTGGGACTGGAAGGATGGGAACTGGTTCAGATACATGATCACGCATTGGCATCCGGTATAAAAAGAACTCTGTTCTTTCTTAAGCGAGAATTAGCACATGAAGAACTGGTCTGAACATGGGAGAACAGCTTATTGACCGGTTCCTGAAAAAACAAGCTTTCCTGGTACTGGACGGTTCAATGGCTGGAGAATTGGAGAAAGCTGGTGCTGACCTGAATGATCCGCTCTGGTCGGCTCGTGTATTAATGAATGAACCGCACCTGATCAGCAAAGTGCACTACGATTATCTGGCGGCTGGAGCGGATATTATTTGCACTTCCAGCTATCAGGCCTCTTTCACCGGTTTTGCGCTTCGTGGCTTAATGCAGGAACAAGCCATCCATTTATTTGAGCTTAGCGTGAAACTGACCCTGGATGCCAGAACAGCCTTTTGGGCAGATCCTCAAAACAGGAAAGGGCGACAACTACCACTGATCGCCGCTTCCCTCGGCCCGTATGGCGCGCATCTCGCAGACGGTTCTGAATACCGGGGCGATTACGAACTGACCCTGGAACAGCTAATGGACTGGCATCGCCCGCAAGTGGCCGTACTGGCTGATCATGAAGCAGTAGATCTTATTTTATTCGAAACCATTCCTTCTCTTTTGGAAGCGGAGGCTATTGTACGATTACTACAGGAATTTCCATTTAAGACTGTAGCGGTAAGTTTTAGTGCCCGGGATGGGCGTCACCTTTCCGCCGGAACGCTTTTTCGGGATGCGGTGGATCGGTTGTCTGATTTTCCACAAGTTGCTGCTATCGGTGTCAACTGTACAGCTCCCGGATACATCAGCCAGTTACTTGACGAAGCACGCTCCGTTACCGATCTCCCGCTCATGGTCTATCCCAATAGTGGAGAATACTGGAATGCCGAACAGCACTGCTGGTACGGAGCCGGCGATCTGGATGCCTTTTCTCATTCCGTGTCAGAGTGGTATCAGAAAGGTGCGCGCATCATCGGTGGATGTTGCCGGACGAGCCCGGAGCATACCCGCGAGATCAGGAAAACGCTGGAAAGACTTTCGATGGATATTCATTGATTACAGTGGTCTTCATGAATTGGGAGCATTAAAAATAATTTTGCTCGCTGACATGACCACATCACAGCATCACAGCATTACAGGATCACAACATCGAAAGACTAATCAAACCGTTGCAGGGCCCGCAATAGCCGCTCCGGCAATTCATCCTGACTAGCCATTTTGTAATCATTGTAAGAACAGGGGATCAGGCGATGCCGTTGTAATTTTTTGTTGGTTTTTACGGGGATTTGCATCCACCATCTTCCACTCTTACTGCTTTTCCAGAAGGTGAGCTGATAGTCGTGATCCTTGAAATCGACAATGTATTCGATCAGACCGTCGGTGCTGACCGGGAAGTCATTTTTTCGATTATAAAAACCGTCCAGGAAGTACCAGATCATCTGGGCAATGACCTGTGCGGTTTGGCCATCCTTATCTTTTTCCGGAACGTATCCGTAAATACCGAAGGCACTTAATTTATCACTCATTCCGGCGTAACGGCTGATCTGGCAGGCCTCTTCGGAGAAAAAACCGCTGGGAGAAGCTGCTTCCTGTCCCGGTGCTTCAAGTTGTTTGATAGCTGCCAGGTGCAGGCTCAATAGGTCGGCTTCCCGGATGACAGGTTCCAGTTCCGGCAGGTTTGCTTTAGCATACCCCAGGCGGATCATATCAAATTGCTGCCGGCGGATGAAGTCGTAAGTACTATTGTCTATATAATGTGACTGGCAACCGATGAGCCCCAGGTGAAATAATCTGGAGTGTTTCTGGTGAAGAAGATCATGAAAGTAATATCGCTCGCCGGCTTTTTCCGTACTCAGAAAAGGAGCGATCTCATCGACGATAACCTGGCAGATAGATTCTTTCAGACTTTTGAAGGCCCGGTACTGGGCAGTAACCATATGGGCCGTTCCTCCGATGAGCACCGGCACGATCCGGCTGTCCATGAGTTCTCGGATGATCGGGACAAGGAATGACGACTGTTGCCGTCGGGCGTTGCCGAAATCCATGACTTCCAGTTTGCCGAAGGGGAAACTCATCGGATATAAATAGCGGCGTACTGCATCGGCAGCTTCTCCGTCCAGGCCTACCAACGCTACCCGAATACGGTTGATATCTGTCTCTTCCGGAGAAAAGTATCGAATACTGTTGCCAAATGACTCCTCAGAATGCGTGGGATCTTTAAAATGATCGGGTGAAACAGAATGAAGCCAGTTTTCGTACATCAATATTGGGTATTATTATCCATCCAAAGGTATCCCAAAGAACGTGAATTTTGAAAATTTATTAAAAAAGTATGAGCCAAATGAAACATGGCCGAACAAGTTTCGTTAGATTTAAATAATTCTAATTTTATTGGGATAAACCGCAAATAACATTTACCTTTGCGGTGGATTGAGTCCCGTGTTTCATTTGAGGAATAAGTAATGTGTAGTGGCCGGGAAACGGGAATAACCCAATGAGAAAACTAAAGAGCTTAAAGTCTGCAAAGATAAATTGAGAGGTTTGGTGGCTAAGTCCGTCAAGCCTTTTGTATTTTGTAATCACATTCCATGAACTGATTTAAAATCCACCCCTATGACAAGGAGAATTACCCTTGCAGCAGTGCTTATCCTCGCTCTGCTCATTAATGCAAACGCACAAAAAGGTAAAAGCAAAAACACTGGTCCCAAGCCACGCAATATGTGGGAGATCGGTGCCAACGGCGGTTATCTGTTCTATTCCGGTGACGTGCCTTCCGAATTTGGATGGGCTGCCGGTGTTCACTTCCGAAAATCATTGGATCATGCTTTCTCACTGCGAGCTGACTTACTGTATGGTATGGCTCAAGGCGATAACGGTACTAATCGTATGTTCGATAGTAAATGGACCAGTGGTACGATTTTCGGCATTCTTAGTATGAATAATTTTAGTATTGATCGCCGCTCCCGCAAGTTCAATTATTACATTATGATCGGTGCCGGTGTAAATCGCTTCGAGACGAATTATGTCAATGAAGGGACCGGTATGAGCCATACCGAACGGGAAAGAGGTACCATAATGATGGACATGGCACCGCATATGGCTCCCGGCGCCGGATTCGCCGTACGTTTGAACAAAAGGCTGAATATAGGTGCCGAATATCAGGGTATGATTCTGTTCGGCCGCCGTGCAGACCTTTTAGATGGGACAGAACTGGAAAAAGGTATCCGTTCGCCCTTCCGTGATATTGCCAACTACCTCAACCTCAGGATTAACTATAACATTGGTAATCCTTCCCGTAAGTCTGAGCCACTATATTGGGTCAGCCCGGGTGATGTAGTCTTCAACGAACTGGATGAATTGAAGAAGCAACAGGATGAAGCTTTTCAGGACAGTGATAAGGACGGTGTGATCGACCTGTTGGATCAGGAAGATGATACGCCTCCCAATGCCGAAGTGGATACCAAAGGTAGAACACTGGATAGCGACAAAGACGGAGTACCCAACTACCGGGATAAAGAACCTTATTATCCGCCCCGCGCCGGAGAAGAAGTGGATGATGACGGCGTTGTGATTAACCCCATGCCGCGCCCAGGTGCACCAGGTGCCGGCGGTGTTACGGAAGAGCGTGTTCGCGAGATTGTGGATGAGGTACTATCCGGATATAATTTGTCTGAGAGCGGAAGCACAGTTGCCGACTGGTTCCTGCCGATGATCCACTTCGGTACCAACAGCAGCACGGTTAAATATTCCGATTATGGTACATTGGCGGGTATTGCCCGGATGATGACCAGTAATCCTTCTCTGCGTCTGGTGGTAGAAGGCCATACGGATCAGACCGGCGGCGAAGCAGTTAACGCTCAGCTTTCCTACGAACGTGCCAAAGCAGTTGTTGATCTTTTCGAAACCAATTATGGCATCAGCCGCGGCCGCTTTGTGATCTTGTGGAAAGGAAAAGATGTTGCACTGGTTCCGCAATCAAGCAGCTATATGAACCGTCGTGTAGAATTTCGGGCAGCCGGTCCAAATGACTATGAAATGGCTCCGCCTTCTGCCGGCGAAAAGCAGGATGGTTATTGATTTTAAAAGAATTTTATCAATAATAAACGAAAGGGGATACCGGCCTGCAGGCTGGTATCCCCTTTCGTTTATTCAGGACATTTGTCGACAGGGAAGCCGGTTTGGTAAGCGGTGAAAACCACAGGATCGGGTCTGATCCCATTCCAAAAAATGGCGCTGATCTTGGCAACTTTGCATTAATAAGCAATAATTTTACGGCCGCTGTAATAGATGTTCATGTGTTTATCAGAGCCGGCAGTATGGATTATTTGCAAAAAAGAAAGAATGTTTTATTAGGAAAAAGTCTTATATTTACAATAGCAAACATGCAGTGAGAAAGCAAATACAATCTAATCGCCGGAGTTTGTACCCCTGATTCGGGTACGCTCCGGCTGTTTCCCCTCACATCTTCACGAACATCCAACGGAGCAATTCTTTGAATTTTACCTTCTTACCATACATTAATATTCCTACCCGGTAAATACGCCCTGACACCCATACCAATCCAATAGCCGTTCCGATCAGCAAGAATAAAGAAAGAATGATCTGCCATGCCGGTGGATCGTAGGGTATCCTGGCAGCCATGACAATGGGAGAGAACAGGGGGAAAACGGATGACCATACCGCAAGACTGCTATTGGGGGATTCCACCGATGCGATCATGATATAGAAGGCGAGCAATACCGGAATGGTGATTGGGAGGGTCAAGGATTGCCCTTCTCCCAGATCGTCACCCATAGCTGATCCCACCGCAGCAAAAAGGGAAGAATAGATAAAGTATCCACCGAGAAAGTAGATGATAAACATCGGGATAATGACCCACCAATTGAGCCGGTACAATTCGTCCATTACCTGCAGGATCATCGTCTGCGCTTCCTCCGGGTCCATCTGGGCGGCTACAGTGGGGGCTTCCATCTGGGCCGGGTCTACTCCGGCAAAAAAGCTGGTGATCAGCAGAATGAGTGGGAACAGGATGAGCCAGATCGCCAGTTGGGTCAATCCAACGGCTCCCACACCGATTATTTTTCCCATCATCAGCTGGAAGGGTTTGACCGATGAGATCATTACTTCCACAATTCGGCTGGTCTTCTCTTCCATCACACTGCGCATCACCATCATGCCGTAAATGAACACTGTCAGATACATCACAAACCCCATGGCAAAACCCAGTACAGCGGCAATTTTACTGGCGAGCTTGCCGGTGTTATTCTCTGCAGTGGGCGATATGGGACGGGGCTCCAGATCTATGTTGGTATCCAGTGCAGCCAGCTGGCGTTTGTCGAGTTGGAGCTGATTTATCTTATACTCTCTTAAGGCTCGCCGCACACCGTTCATAATCACGGGTTCAACATCCAGCGTGAGTTTTTCATCTGTATAGAAGTAGATCTGGTAGGATTGATCCATCACGTCCTGAACGGGAGGAAGATAGAGAATGCCGTTAAAATCCTCATTGGAAAAATCCGATTTCAGGGTTTCCAGGTCCATATCTACTTTCTGAAAGAAGATGTTTCCCTGTGAGGCTATATTGCCGACTAAAATGTTTCCTTTATCAATTATGGCGATGCGCTTGGAATCATCACTCTGATAGGAAAAGATCAGTGTAACTACTACCATGAACAGGCCCATAGCCAAAGGAGTAAGAAAAGTAGCCAGCAGAAAGGAACGCCGCTTGACGCGGGTAAGGTATTCTCTTTTAATGATCAGCCAGAGTTTGTCCATTGCAAATGTGTTAATGCTACTTGATGGTATAACGAGTTGTACTGTTCACAGTCACCTTTACTCACTTCCAGGAAAGGCCTATTGTTCTACCTGCCGAATGAAGATTTCATTCAGGCTGGGCAATACTTCCCGAAATGCCCGGATGCGAACACCCTTGTTAATAAGAAAACGCAACAGGTCATTAGAATCCGATCCATTGGAGAGTTTTAGCCTTAGAAGCCCTTCCCGCGCCAGGACGATATTGGCGTATTCACCCAGGTTGGCCGGTGGCGGATCCAGCAGCTGAACTTCATACAGGTTTTGTTTGAAGCTCTCTTTGATCTCATTTACTTTACCCTGCAGCACATTTTTACCTTTATTGATCAATACGATATTTTCACAGATCTCTTCTACCTGTTCCATCCGGTGTGTTGAGAACAGAATGGTGGTGCCCAACTGCTTGAGCCGATGGATCTCATCTTTGATCAGATTGGTGTTGAGGGGGTCCAGACCGGAAAAAGGTTCGTCCAGGATCAACAGGCTGGGTTCATGTACTACAGTAGAAATGAATTGGATCTTTTGCTGCATCCCTTTCGAGAGTTCCTCCACTTTTTTATTCCACCAGTCGGTGATCTCAAATTTTTCCAGCCACATACCGATCTTTTCTCTGGCCATGAGCTTGGAGAGCCCTTTGAGTCGGGCCAGATATAAGAGGTGTTCTCCGACCTTCATTTTTTTATAAAGTCCCCGCTCCTCAGGCATATAGCCGATCTTCATCGGATGGGCCACATTGAGGGGTTCTCCCTCAAAGAAAACCTGCCCTTCATCGGCGCGCGTAATGGTAGTAATGATCCGGATCAGCGAAGTTTTTCCCGCTCCATTCGGGCCCAGTAAACCGAATATTGCCCCTTTGGGCACTTCAAAACTGACCTTATCTACGGCCGTATGTTGACGATACTGCTTGACCACATCCTGTAGTTCGAGTACATTCATATCAGAAATATTGTATTTCAAATATCAATCCCTGGCGAAAATAGTTACTTTCGGATTAAAGACCGGCGATTATTCTATTGATCGTACAAAGCACTCGATCAAGCCCGGCTGAATGGATGCTAAATGCTGTAAGTAATCATGTCCGTATTCAGAAACGCCAGATGGATGATCATCCTAAATCCGGCCGCTGCCAATGGGAAGGCCGGTAAGTTATGGCCGGAATTGGAATCCCGTTTGCGGGAACAATTAGCTGACTTTGAAGTAGCCCGGACTCAATATTCGGGACATGCTATCGAACTGGCGGAAGCTGCCGTCCAGGCCGGCTATCGCCATCTTATCGCGGTTGGTGGAGATGGGACCAATCACGAAGTAGCCAACGGAATACTCAGGCAGCAGATCGTTCCCAGCCACGAGATCTGGTACACCCTTCTACCCGTGGGTACGGGAAATGACTGGATACGTACCCACTCTATCCCCCGCCAATTTGACCGCTGGTTGCAGATGTTACAGGAGGGATATTTCATCATACAGGAAGTCGGCCGGGTAACCTACCACGAGGCTGGAGTGGAAAAAAATCGCTATTTTGTCAACGTAGCCGGTATGGCATATGATGCCTTCGTGGTCAGATACGGTGAACAACACCGGCATTGGGTCCGGAATCGCTTTTTTTACCTCTTGCTAATCTTGCGCTGCCTCTTCAAATATCGACTCAACCAGGGAGCCCTTGAAGCCGGTGATCATGTAGTACAACAGCGTTTTTACACGATCAATGTGGGGATCTGTCGTTATTCGGGTGGCGGTATGCAATTTGTGCCGCAAGCTGATCCGACGGATGGTAAATTTGCCCTCACCTATGCCGGACCGGTGTCAAAACTGGGTGTTTTGCTCAATACCTGGCGATTTTACAACGGTAGTATCGGTCGTCATCCCAAGATTGAAACGATGCATGCAGACTGGGTGAAAGTTACCTCTCCGACCGGTCATCCGCCCATTCCTGTAGAGGCTGATGGGGAATTTCTTGGCTATAGTCCGGTTTATTTTGAATTGATAACCAATGCTTTACGCGTGATCGTGCCACGTGCTGAACAAAATAAAATGTGACCCCTCCGGGAAGAGCCCGTCAGAATAAGTGCCTACATACAAAAAACATAAGGATCATGAAAAATTTGATATTAAGCTTTTTGCTGGTTTCACTGAGTTTTCAAATTGCCAGTGCGCAACTCTACGAAAAAGCAGTGCCCATGAGTGAAGGCAACAACAATGCGCTTACCCTGAGATTGCCTAATATTTCAGTTAAGGATGCGGAAAAAGTCTGGCAACAATACATGGACGATTTTTATGACTCCAAAGCCAAGTGGAACCGCAAGACCAAGGAATGGGTGATCGATGATGCGGATATCGTGTCACTGGGACGTGGGAAAACAGTAGATCTCTTTACCACTTTTGAAAAATCCGGTGAAGGAGTAAGTGTCAACCTCTGGATAGATATAGACGGAGAATTTTTGAACTCGAGGACTTATCCGGACCGCTTCACCGATGCGGAAAAAATGATGATGCGCTACGCCCTGGAAGTAGCTAAAGCCTCCGTTCAGCAGGAAATGGATGATCAGGAGAAGGAACTGGACCGGATGGAGACCGATCTTCGCAAACTGAAGAGTGCAAATGACCGCTACCACCGGGATATCGAAAAGGCTCAGGAGGCCATTAAAAAGGCAGAAGAAGACATTGTGAAAAATGTAAGAGATCAGGAAGATATGGTCAATAAGATCCAAATGCAAAAAGAATTAATAGACCAGATCCGGAAGAAACTGAATGACTTGTAGTAGCCGGATCCGTCTGAAAGAAACTCTCATTTTGTAGACAAATTTCCCTTGTTCAGCCTCGCTTGTGCGGGGCTTTTTTATGTTACGTATCGCGTCCGTTTTTTTTTAACAATGTGATGAAGGGGGCAATATATCATTGATTCCGGAAAAGCAAGGCCTGCATTTGCCTCATAAGTTAATCAGAGATTAAGCCAACATTAAATTAAGCGGGTTTAAAACCGGCAAGTACGCATTATCTATTATGTATATATAAGTAATGCTTCCAGGCTTTTTATAATTGCTTCAATGTGGAAAACTCGTCGGTATGTGGAAAAACATTGATTTTTCCACATGTTTCATGGGTTTTTCCACACGTTGAAGCTCCAAAAGAAAAATGAAAGCTGGGAGAATCTTTTCCGTATTCATGTGGAAACTGGCAGATAAACTGTAATTTTGATGTCTCCAATGTTAAGTAACATCCATTTCCAATATTCATCATTATGGCTGAACCGGATAACTCTGCCAAGTCCAAAAACATACGTACGATGCGAGACAAGAAGCGTGGAGACGACTTGTCTAACTTCGTCTTTGGCCGGGTGCAGCCACAGGCTACGGCTTTAGAAGAAGCTGTATTGGGCGCCGTGATGTTGGATAAGGATGCTATCTCGGTCATTCTCGACATTCTTCGGTCCGATAGTTTTTACGTCGATGCCCATCAGTTGATCTTCAAGGCCATGTTGCGGCTGTTCGAAAAGTCTCATCCCATCGACCTGTTGACGGTGATGGAAGAGTTGAAGAAATCCGGAGATCTAGAAGCTGTAGGTGGGCCGGCCTACCTGGCCGAACTTACGAACAAAGTAGCTTCCGCCGCGAACATTGAGTACCATTCGCGGATCATAGCCCAGAAATTTATTCAACGCGAACTGATCACCACTTCTACCAAGGTCATCCGGGACGCTTTTGAAGACACAACTGATGTATTCGAGTTGCTGGATGAAGCGGAGCAGGGCTTATTCTCCATTGCACAGCAAAACATGAGCCGGGGTTCGGAAAGCATGAGCAGTTTGGCTAGTAAAATGCTTAAGCAACTCGAAGAACTGAAAAATCGCGAAGATGGCCTGACCGGTGTACCTTCCGGTTTTACGGATTTTGACCGATTGACCTCCGGTTTGCAGAAATCAGACCTCATTATCCTGGCCGCTCGTCCGGGTATGGGTAAAACGAGTTTTACCCTTTCTCTGGCCAAGAATGCCGCTGTTGAATTTGGAAAAGGTGTGGCCTTCTTTTCACTGGAGATGTCGAGTCTGCAATTGGCCCAGCGGATCATTTCCATGGAAGCTGAGATCTCGGGTATGAAACTGCGTAACGGTCAGCTGGAAGAGTACGAGTGGCAGCAATTACATTCGGCCATTGAGCGGATCGGTGAAGCTCCCATTTTTATTGACGATACTCCCGGTATCAACATCTTTGAATTGCGGGCCAAGTGCCGTCGATTGAAAATGCAGCACGACATCCAACTCATCATGATCGATTACCTGCAATTGATGAGTGGTGGCGGAGAAAACCAAAAAGGAAATCGCGAACAGGAGGTAAGTGCCATTTCAAGGGCGCTGAAAGGACTGGCCAAAGAACTGGATGTGCCGGTGATCGCGCTGTCGCAGCTTAGCCGGGCAGTGGAAGTGCGGGGTGGTTCGAAGCGGCCGCAGTTGAGTGACCTTCGGGAATCCGGTTGTTTAACCGGAGATACGATGCTGTGCGATGGGAACACGGGCCGACAGATAACTATAAGGGAACTGGCAGAAAGAGAGGTGCAAACTCCATTGAACGTAATGGGGATGAGTGAAAACTACAAGGTGGATAAACAGCGGTTGACCCGAGCCTTTTATTCCGGGAAGAAGGAAGTTTTTGAATTGACTACCCGTACCGGTAGAAGGATAAAGGCCAGTGCAAACCATCCGTTTTTACACCTTTCCGGTTGGACCCGACTGGATCATTTGCAAATCGGGGACCGGATCGCAGTTGCCCGAAAAATTGCTGTTACACCATCGGATAATGATATAAGGAATGATGAATTGATCTTACTCGCTCATTTGATCGGAGATGGATGCATTCTTCCCCGGCAACCTTATCATTATACCAGTAAGGACCCTGAGAATATTGCAGTAGTTTGTGAAAAGGCAGATCAACTGTTTGGGATTAAGGCAAAAGTTGTAGCGCAAGAGAACTGGTGGCATGCTTATCTCAGCAGCCCATTTCATTTGACCCACGGGAAAAAACATCCGATAACGGACTGGTATGAAAGTCTGGGCATTCCCAGGGTAAGGTCGTTTAATAAACAAATACCATCTTCGGTCTTCCAGGA
>JAGQXH010000760.1 GCA_020436695.1 Lewinella sp.
AAATGCCTGCGCCACCGAAGTGGAAGGCGTGATCGGATACCAGGCTACCACCGTTGCACCGCCGTAAAGTGCACCCAATGCACAGGCCGTATTGCCGTCGATCACGATCTGATCACCCACCAGATCCCGCCGTTCCAGACGAATGGGAAGCGGATATTCGTAATGCTCGCGCACATATTGCCGGCCCAGTTCCAGCGCCGTCATATTCAAAGGAATGAGTTTTTCCTTGCGTTTAAACTGATCCTTGATCATGTCCTCCAGTACCTGGTACTCAATATCGAGTAACAGGGAAAGCGCTCCGACGTAAATGATGTTCTTGAAAAGCTGCCGTTGGCGTGGGTCCCGGAAGGCGCTCATCGACAACTGCATCATCGGGATACCGATATAATGGATATCGTCCCGGATGAATTCATCGTGCAGCCGTTTGGTATTGTCATAAATGAAATAACCGCCCGGACGTACGGAAGCAACATCTTTGGCCATGCTCTGAGGATTGACGCAGACCATCACATCGATATTGTCGCGACGCCCCAGATAACCATCCTCACTGACCCGTACTTCGTACCAGGTCGGTAATCCCTGAATGTTGGAAGGAAATATATTCTTTGGAGTTACCGGAATACCCATCCGGAAGATGGCTTTGGCGAACAGGTTGTTCGCACTCGCCGAGCCCGTACCGTTTACATTGGCGAAACGGACTACCATATCGTTTACTCCACTAAGTTGCTGCATGTCTGCCCTGCTTTTGTAACTTGGTATAAAAATTTATGCATATCCCAGGCGGCCGTCGGGCAACGCTCTGCACACAATCCACAGTGAAGACAAACATCTTCATCCTTGATCATGACACGCTGGGTAGGGAGGGTTTCGGATACATATAAGGCCTGCGACGTATTGGTCGAAGGGGCATTGAGCCTATGACGAAGTTCGTCTTCTTCTCCGTTGGTCGTGAAGGTGATGCAGGATGTAGGACAAATATCCACACAGGCATCGCATTCGATACAGCGGCTGGTAGAGAACACCGTCTGCACATCACAGTTCAGGCACCGCTGTGCTTCCTTGAAACCGAGCACTTCATTGAAGCCTAGTTCTACTTCCACCTTCCGGTTAGCCAGGGTTTTTTCCTTGGACTCGTGGGGTACGGCATAACGGTCGTCATTCGTCACTCCGCTGTCGTAGATCCACTCATGAATACCCATCTTCTGGCTGATCAGATTGGTAGTCGGGCCCGGCCGGTCAGTCATTAGATCTTCGCCCTGGCAGAACAGGTCGATCGAGATGGCCGCCTGATGACCGTGGGCCACCGCAGTGATCACGTTTTCCGGACCAAATGCGGCATCTCCACCGAAAAATACTTTGGGAAGGGTGGACTGGAAGGTAACCTTATCCAGCACTGGCAGGTCCCATTTTCCAAGTTCCAGTCCAAGATCTCGCTCAATCCAGGGGAAAGCGTTGTCCTGACCGATGGCGATGATCACGTCATCAGCTTCAATGAAGACGTCGGGCTCGCCGGTTGGTACCAGTTTGCGGCGGCCGTTCTCATCGTATTCGGCGCGTACCTTGCCGAAGATCACGCCCTTTAATTTGCCGTTCTCCACGACAAATTCTTTAGGAGGCATATTATTCATAATGGGGATATCTTCCCGAATGGCGTCTTCTATCTCCCAGGGAGAGGCCTTCATGTCCTGGAACGGACTGCGTACTACCACATTGACCTGCTCGCCCCCCAGGCGGCGGGAAGTCCGGCAGCAGTCCATGGCAGTATTCCCACCACCAAGTACGATCACTTTTTTACCTACGCTGGTGATGTGTTCGAAAGCTACACCGGCCAGCCATTCAATACCGATGTGAATATTGGCGTCTGCTTCCTCGCGGCCGGGCAGGTTCAGGTCACGGCCTTTTGGCGCACCGGTACCTACAAAGATCGCATCGTAGTCTTTCTCAAGGATCTCCCGCATACTGGATACAAAGTGGTTGAAATGCGTATGAATACCCATATCCAGAATGTAATTGACTTCTTCATCCAGCACTCCTTCCGGCAAACGGAAGGCAGGGATCTGGGTACGCATCATTCCGCCACCCTTGTTCCATTCGTCGTACAGATGTATCTCATAACCCAGAGGGGCCAAATCACGGGCAACCGTGAGAGAGGCAGGCCCGCCCCCGATTAGCGCTATGGTTTTGCCGTTGGGCGGGAATGGTCCCTGTGGCATCAGGCCTTTGACTTCTCCCTTATTATCGGCGGCGACGCGCTTCAGGCGACAGATCGCCACGGGTTCTTCTTCAGCTTCTAATCGGCCGCGTCGGCAGGCCGGTTCGCAGGGACGGTCACAGGTGCGTCCCAGAATGCCCGGAAATACGTTGGATTCCCAGTTGACCATGTATGCATCGGTGTAACGCTCCGCTGCAATTAGCCGGATATATTCCGGTACCGGCGTATGGGCCGGGCAGGCATGTTGGCAGTCGACAACCTTGTGGAAATATTCCGGATCCTGTATGTTCGTCGGTTTCACAATCTACCTCAGTTTTTGTTTGCTTAGCTGCGCAATATAGGGTACATCTCGAAATTCGGCAAAGAATCCTTCAATATTTGGCAGCAGTGTGAAATTTTATTCTAAATATAGTTTTTACTCAAAGTTTTTATACAGCGAAAAAATCTTATTGTTTCGTTAAAATTTTGTTGATCGTGTTACCGCCGAATTCCATTTCCGTCAGAAAAGCAAATCAAAAAACACAATGCCATGAAAAAGATAACTTTCGCAATAATGTTTCTCTTCGCTACTTTTTACACTTTTAACGGATTACAGGCTCAGATGCCCGGCCAGGTACACGGCAAATCTACCGATCAGGAGGTGCAACGTACCGAAGAGCAGGAAGTAGAATACGAGTCTGGTGCACCCGAGCACAAAGGCCGCAAAGACCAGGCTAAGGAAAACCGTGGAAAAGGTGAACAACAGCGCCAGAATAAGGGCAATGGTAAAGCTGAAAAGGGAGGTTGCCAGGGCGACGACGGAAAAGCTCAAATGCATGGCAAAGCCCATCAGCAAACCGGAAAACAAAATGGACAGGCTACTAAAGAAGAACATGGTCACAACATGAAGGCCGGGAAAGAAGAAATGAAGGACCGTAAAGGTGATGATAAGCACCATCCGATCTTTTATCGCCGGACGGATGCCCGGAATGGGAAGGGGGAGCAGCATTAAGTAGAGGAGGAGCGAGTTATTTAGACTTTGGAGTTGTGTAAAAAGTCCCATTAAGCGTTTTGCTCAGAAATAATGTTCGATTTTTCCTTCACTTAGCCCCTCTAACTCCCCCTAGGGAGAACCACCCAAACCAAAAAACCGAACATTATTTCTTGTCCATCATCGGAAAATGACTTTTTACACAACCCCAAATTTTTTTGCTCAGAATGACTCCTGCTTTACAACCGCAGCCGAATACCCGCCCTGCTCAGCAAAGCAGCCACACCCAGGATAAATAGGGAAAACACAATGGATCGCAACAAGCCTGGAATACCACTGCTCAACATTTCCGGCCAAAAACTATAACCGAACAGTGCGATAAAAATATTGGGCAGGATATAAGTGAGTAGTGGATTTTGTCCGGCGGGCTTCAGGAATCCGGCCCAGCGGGTTTGTGCCCTCAGATCTACCAGCCAATAGACCAGTGGAAAAAGCAGGGCACAAATAGCGGCGGAATACAGAGCCCAGCTTGGCGTAGCGTATATTTTAGAAATGCCGTACAGCGGTCGGAGAAAATAGCCTGCTGCAATGAGTATAATTCCGAAAACCAGCATCCGGCGAATACTTTCCCCACCTGCATTGTCTTTCTCCCGCTCGATGAGCAGGAACTGCGATAAAATAACACCGGCCAGACAGAGCGAGGCGTGAATAAGATTGCCCGCCTGACCGGATAGCCATCCCAGGACCCCCGGAAGGTTAAGCCCTGGATCTTTGAGGCCGATCGCCACGATGATGAACAGGCCCAGCATCCCCACCATAGCGAATAACTTTCTCCGAAAAGCAAGAAAGACGATCATTGTATATAGATAGGCCCAGCCGATGAGCCCCAGAATGCCCCA
>JAGQXH010000761.1 GCA_020436695.1 Lewinella sp.
GACCGGCGTGGCGGCAGCATCAGCCATCCCATTCGGCGCCAGCCGCAGAATGCCGGTGCTCCTCCGGCCGGATGGCCTTCCTCATTTACGCAGGGTTATTACATTCCGAATGATAATCCCTGGCTCGATTCCGGTGGAGGGAATCTCGAAGAGTTCTATGCCATCGGTACCCGCAGCCCACACCGGATGACCTATGATGCGCCTACGGGCGAGATCTGGATCGGTGATATTGGACAGGGGGCCAAAGAAGAGGTCGATATTGTGCAAAAGGGAGATAACCTGCAATGGCCCTTCCGGGAAGGTGATCAGGACGGACCCAAAGCTCGACCAGCTACCCTGATCGGCCGGGAAAAACCACCTATTCACGCCTACGACCGGACCATAGGCCGGGCCGTTATCGGCGGATTTGTATATCGGGGCGGTCGTTATCCGGAAATAAAAGACAAATATATCTTCGGCGATCACGAAACGCAAAATGTCTGGACCCTGAAGCGGACCGGCTCCAATGCGGGCACCGTCGATTTCCTCCTGCACGTACCGGTAGAAGGCAGCGGCAGCAAGGACGGCATTTCCTCTTTCTTTGTCGATTCTGACGGCTACATTTATATCCTCGATCTTTTCGCAACGGCTCAGGACGGCGGTGTGATCCGCAAACTGGTGCGGGAAGGTGGCAGTATTCCCGATCCGCCTGAAAAGCTTTCCGATATCGGGGCCTTTGCCGATCTGCAAACACTGGATCCCGCCCCGGGTATTGTACCATATGATGTCAATACGCCGCTGTGGACCGATGGTGCCGTCAAAAAGCGCTGGATCGCTCTACCGAACAACGGCTCCCACAACAGCGCCGCCGAACAGATCACATTTGATGCAGAAGGCAACTGGCAGTTTCCGGCTGGAACGGTGTTGATCAAGCATTTCGGATTGCCGGTGGATGCCCGTGATCCCGATAAGGTGGTCAAAATGGAAACCCGTTTTCTGGTGTTTACCGTCGATAATGATGCTTACGGTTTAACCTACAAATGGAACGATGCCGGAACGGAAGCTTATCTGATCGACGTGGATGAGGCTGTGGCCCGAAACCTAACGGTTTGGGATGCCAACGGGAATACTGCTACGCAAAGATGGGATTACCCTACCCGGCAGCAATGCATGCAGTGCCATGGTTCTGTGGCAGGTTATGCGCTGGGCGTCAAGACCCGGCAATTGAATAAAGACCTCCGTTATCCCAGCGGGATTACGGCCAATCAGCTCGAGACCTGGAATCATCTCGGCATGTTCCATCAGGACATCGGTGATCCGGGGCAATACCCCGTTCACGCTGCTATCGGTGATGCCAAAAGCAGTGCGGCCATGCGGGTAAGGTCTTATCTCGATGCCAACTGCTCATACTGTCACCGACCGAATGGAGTAGAAGGGGCTTTCGATGGCCGGAGCGCCATCAGTCTATACGACCAGGATCTCATTAATACCACCGTGGTAAGCCATGCCTCTACGGCCGGAGCGCAGGTAGTGGTGCCCGGCGTTCCATCCTCTTCGGAGCTCTGGCGACGCGATCGCAGTACCGGGCCGGAAAAGATGCCGCCAATGGGCCGGCAGATCGTCGATCAGACCTACATCGATGTGCTGACCTCCTGGATCAACAACCTCGATGAGACCAGCCCGGCTCAACTGGCGGACGGCTGGTATACCCTGGAAGCCGGCCACAGTGGATTGCATCTGGCCATTCAGGATGCCGGTCAGTCGGACGGTCAACTGGCCGTACAACAGACCCTAACCGGCGCAGATCATCAGAAATGGTATTTCCAGCACCTGGGGAACAGTAAATATCGCATCTCGACGGGGCATTCCAATAAGGTACTTTCGCTTCGGAGCCTCCAAACACAGCGGGGAACACAGGTCATCCAGGAAAGCTGGAACGGCCAACAGGATCAAATGTGGTATGTGGAAACGGTCGACAACGGCAATTACAAGCTACGCAATGCCTACAACTATCTGGATCTGGATGTATACGGAGCCTCCACTTCAGAAGACCAATGGGTGATCACCTGGACGCCCCATAGTGCTGCCAATCAGCAATGGAAACTGGAGGCTGTCGAGCACGATTCACCCTGCGCGACTTCCGAGACTACTCCTTTATCAGAACTGGAATGGGTATCGGCTACGACGGGCTCGGGTACGATCCGCAAAAATACCAATATCAAGGGGGGCACCATGCAGATCAATAATACAACCTACACCAGTGGAATTGCCTGCCACGCCCAGTCGGATATCGTATATGATCTGAATGGCGCTTATGCCGTTTTCCGGTCGGATATCGGTGTGGATGAAACCGCCGGAACTACTTCCGCAGCCAGTGTGCGCTTTGAAGTGCAGGGAGACGGACGGCAACTGTATGTCGGCCCCGTGATGCGGGCTACCGATGATGCCATTTCTATTGAGGTGAATATCGATGGGATACAACAGCTGAAACTGATCGTGCACGAATTGCCGGAGTACAGTCCGGCTAAGGACCCCGATAATTCCGATCATGCCGACTGGGCCAATGCCCGGCTGGATAGCTGTAGTGGTGGAGAAGATGGTGACGGCGGTAATCCTAATCCTTCAGATCTTGCCTTCATCGGCGAAGAGGGCGTCACTATGGTGGATCAGAACTGGAAGACCATTCGATTGAATCATACCTACAATAATCCGGTAGTCATTGCCGGTGCTCCGGGATACGCGGAAAGCGACCAGGCAACGGTGCGGGTCCGGAATGTGCAGCCCGGTAGTTTTGAGGTTTGGATCGATGAATGGGAATGCCTGAACGAATGGCATGAACTGGAGTCGGTTCCCTATCTGGTGGTGGAGAGCGGTGTGCATGTGCTGCCGAATGGCGCGATCCTGCAGGCCGGTAATATTGAGCAGGTCAATCTCAACTGGAAGGAACATGCTTTCTCCCGGCCTTTTGGACAAGAACCCGTGGTACTTGCCCAGTGCATCACCGATAACGAATGGGAGGCGGTAAACGTCCGGATCGATCACAGCCAAACCGATAAGAGTAAGATCCGGCTGCATCTCGACGAGCAGGACAACTCCAATAGCCACGCCGGCGAAACGGTCAGTTGGATCGCTGTTGAGCCGGGCACCAGTGTAGATGACCTGAAATTCGAAGCTGGTAATACCGGTAGGACCGTTAACCAAAACTGGTATACATTAAACTTTCAGCAGCAGTATAGCAGCCAGGTGGTATTTATCGGAGAGATGGGCTCGAATTACGGAGGAGACGGTGCAGGGGTGCGACACAAAGGGCTGACGGGATCTCAGGTAAGGGTGTTTGTCGAAGAAGAACAATGCGGTGACAGCGAGACTAGCCACACTAAGGAAGAGATCCATTACCTGACATTTGATCAACCGGGAGTTATTCCGGGCACTACTATTGGTGCAGCTCAGGATCAACTTGCCGATAATACGGTATTGGTAATGTGGCTGCAAATGGCGGCTTTACCCGAGTCACATCGGGTCAGACTGGACTGGGAGGTAGAGCACGAGCACGAGATCGTAACCTATATCATAGAGCGCTCTGTAAACGGGACGGATTTCATGATGGTTTCCGATCAGCCTGCTCTCGGCGAAAATGGAGAAATCCAATATACCGGCTTTGATGAAAACCCGGTGATCGGAGATGTTTACTACCGCATCCGGGCACTTGGTGCTGATGGAAAGGAACTGACTTCCCAGACTATTAAAGTGACTTATGTGATTCCTGGAGCCACGGCCCTGGTATATCCCAATCCGTTACACCATAACCTAACCCGCCTGACGGTGGATCTGCATCTGGATCAGCCGGAACTGGTTGACTTCCAGATCTGGACACAGGACGGGCGCGTTCTGCACCGGGAGGGAAGAGACCTGGAGGCCGGACAGTCTTTTGTACAGTTTGATATGACACAGTGGCCGAAGGGGATCTATGTATTAAGAATGCAAGGCGAATCGTGGAATATTGTGAAACGGGTAGTGGTGCAGTAGGTTCTGAATTTTGAAAGTGTTGTAATGGATTGAAATGCAATATTATATAGTGTGTTGAGGTGTTGCCTGGTAA
>JAGQXH010000762.1 GCA_020436695.1 Lewinella sp.
GTTGCCAGTTGCCGGTTTGTCAACTGATTAACCGGCAACTGGCAACGATGTCCGAAAGATAGCAGGCTGATTGTTAATCACTTACGGTTTTGTTTAAAATATGGGATGATTTATGTTTACAAGCGCTTTTTCAGATAGTACCGGATGATCCATTCTGCAATGATCAAATTCAGCACCCAACCCAGCCAGGCCACGATCCGATAAACGTCCATGGGCCGGGGATGGAACAGTGCGACAATGATATATTTCCAGGCACGAAGCGTGATGGCCGAAAGGGTCAGTGCAAAGCTCCTGTACATCATTTGCCGGTGCAAAATAAAACGTTTTTTGATGGCGTAATAACCAGCCAGAGCGGTGAAGAGCATCCAGAGCAGGGCCAGCAGGCAGAAGGCCAGTTGTGAACTCCATCCTCCATTGGCGTGAAAGCCCATGATCAATCCGGAAGGAGCCGAAAAACCAAGGATAGTGATCAAATAGATCCACCCATTCAGCCGGTGAAAGCGGGGATACTTCCTCAGCACAAAAGACGAAAACTGGATAAAACCGGCCGGCAACACCAGAATAGAGAGGTATACATGAGTGAAAAAAGCAATCCGGTAGTAGGGTAGTACGATCTCATCCTGCTTGATCCGAAGAAATGCTACATCCGTATCGTAGGGGATGTACTGCAGGGTGATGTTCAACATGAGGTAGCAAAACCAGGTATAAAGCAGTAGACCGGTAACGGACCAAAGGCTGAGTTTCGGGAGCATGTTTTTCACCTGGTTCATAAAAAGAGGAACACTTTGTAGCGATGCGTGGGCAAAGATACAAAGTGCTCCTGATCAATGCTATTTGGGGCTATTACTGTGTTTAAACAAATTTCACGAATCTTCCTCCCCCTGCCCTCCCGAGGGGGACAGTCATCTACAAAAGTTGAGAAACTTGAAGTCTATTGTTTCCAAACCGCCGAATGGGACTGTGCTCCCCATGGGAAGCTGTCCGTGCTGCGTGAGCTTATGCCTGTGGCATAAAGAGCGTGAGCAATAAAGGGGGAATTCGTCAACTCCACGCAGCAAAAGGGCAATTTGTTATACTATACATTACACATCAAGACCTTACGGACAAACGACATCCATCAACTGACTATTCCAGCAGTGCCAGTCCTGATCGCCGAAGCGAATGGGATCTTTTACCCGACCATCATTACCCGGTCTGTTCCACTCGATCTCCAACAGTTTCTGATTGGGCAGGAACACTTCATACGCCCGGTTGAAGTCACCGCCGGGGTTGGTCTGGTATTCGATGTAAGCACCATTGTCGGGATTGCCGGGAATGATATTGGTGTAACGAATGGAGAACGCATCGGCATTTTTATCGTAGTCATAAGCAATGCTGATGAAAGGCTCTGGATCGGCAGGATTATGGTTAAGTGTCCAGGTTGCTTTGGTCAGGTCTTCGGAAACGATGCCGGAATACCACAATACGTCCTGGAAGCCACCTACCTGTGAGATATACATTTCCCACTTGATCTGCTGATTATTATTGATGAACTGGCCGGACAGGCTGGCTTTATAGATCTTTCCACCCGCTGGAAATTGATAGGCCCAGATAAATACGCCCTCTCCGGCATATTCGCCCTGATGGTTGAACGCTTCCCGGAATGAAGCCACCGGGATGCCTGTACTCAGTCCAACCAGTGTATTCCAGACCACCACATTACTGGCCGCATGGAACCAGTTGCCGTAGGTATGCGGGCCGGATTTTTCCTGAGCATCGAGCTTGCCGAGCAGGCCAGTGGTGTCGGCATCCTCAAAGCCGTCGAAAGGCATAATAAAAGATTGTTCCGGTGGTAGTTGGGGCGCTGCGTCAGAACCCGGATCTGTTACCGGATCTTTTTCGCAGGATTGGAAGATCAACAGGGCCATCAATAGGGAGAAGAAAAAACTTAACTTTTTCATGTTTGTAGTTTAAGATGTTTTCAAATGGTGCGGCTGTTTTATCCGCTTTTCATCTTTACTACACGGGGCTTGGAAAATACCCTTAGTATAAAATGAAAAAAAATTTACCGGTATGATATGTAAGGATGGCCCTCTAAATTTGGAGCCGGGCCAACCTGGCTAAATTAAATCGATAGAAATAATACCGGATAGCCAGTAGATGATTGCGATCTACTTTTGAGAAAGCCAAATTTTTTCTGACTAATATATCGGAAAAGTTGAAAGTATAGGCGATTTAATGCCGCACTACGCTTATACTTTACCATTCGCTTCCAAAAAAAGATGGTTAATCGAAAAAGAAACACCATTTATCGATAAAACAAAATGAGGAGAACTTATGATAAACAGCTATTTGTTAGAGAATTATAGAATAATCTAAAATTCTGAAACATGGGAAGCAAATCAGCCTCAGAGAACTTTGGAAATATTATTGGATGGATAGCAGCAATCGGTATCTTTTTTTTGTGTTACTCTGATACAAATGACTTTGGAACAGCAATAGTTGCAGCAATAATTGCTGGAATTGCGGGGTATTTTGTTGGCAAAGTAGTTTGGATCACAGTAGCTTTTGCACTTATTGTTGGCTGGTTTATTGTCAGACAAGTAGCATGCAATTCTGTTAAAGAAGCTATCAGAACAGAATTATCAAATGAAATTAACAATCACGAAACTCCTACCACTGTTTATACACCATCGGAAAACAACAACATAATAGAGGTTAATTTGAAAAATAATTGTAATGAAAAAATATATGTTGCAGTTAGCTATCAAGACAACTCTGACAATTGGATAACCTCCGGATGGTGGACAGTTGATCCATACTCTTCAACCAAAACAAATATTAGGACATCGAATCCTCACTTGTACTTTTATGCTAACTCCGACGATGGAGGAGAATGGACCGGAGAAGGGGACGCTGATGCTGTGACAAAAAAAATCACATCTGATAAATTTACCTCGCGAAATAATTCAGGTGTTTACATGTGGAATAAAAATGTAAGAAACGAGGTGTTCTTTCATAGGGAGTCGGATAATTATGGTGTTTATACTCAATGGTTTACTTGCGATTAATTAGAATGCGAGAAGCAAATATTGAAGTGCCTCGTCAGTCGGCCATCGTCTACCGCGCAATCACCTCCCGCTCCAAAACCGCACAAGTACTGAAAAAACCCAGCCCGCCATTGGAAATATTAGTAGGCAGACTGGTGGCATCGCTATAAAAAGGCCCACCCCGCCACTGGGTTTCAAGGACCAGCGCCCGCAGGTAATCCGCATAGTCATCGTTCAAACCATACTTGCGCACCCGGACGATGCTGCCCGGTGGAAAATAGACGGCTTCCCGTTCCGGACGAACCAGTTCACTCACATCAATGGTACTGAATGTATATAGAAATAATTTGGCTTGGGTAAGTGAATCATTATTCGGTTGAGACCAGTCGATATCTACTTCGTACATCGCCTGTTGATTGGGATTGTAAAGCGGTGCGAATTCCGCCAGACTGAGCAAATTGGTGTCCGGATCGGCAATAAAGCTGATGGCCGGAATAGGTACTACATTAGATAAACGACTCACGGCACTATAGCTTTGACCTTCCCACTCGATCTCCAGGTGAAAATCCAGATCGCGGATCACCATAAATTCCCGCTCGCTGATATAATGGCCGGGATCAGCGGGGTCGGGGAGGAAATCGACTGATTGATTGGCTACCCGCACGGATACTACTGCGTTAGTGATTGGAGGCGCGTTACCATTCAACTCATCGTACGATCGGCTCAGGCGGATCTCCTGGAATTTGCGTTCATCGGTGAGAATGGCTTCCACCACCAACTGCCCGTTGTCGCCGGGCGTTAATTCCCACTCTGTAACTTCCTCACAGGCAGACAAAATAAGCAGGCCAAGCAGCAGCCAATACCGGGAATAGTTCTGTGTGGGCGCCATGAGTTCAGAGTTTGAATTTATAAGTGAGCGATGGGAAAAAGCGAATGAGGTCAGCCCGGGTAGGGCTTAACGGTACATCCGCCAGGAAATTGCCGGGGACCACCGGACGTGAGCCGTCCACCGGGATCTTATTAAAATTGACCAGAACGACATTTTTATG
>JAGQXH010000763.1 GCA_020436695.1 Lewinella sp.
CCATATAAATTAGAATGATCGATGCAACAAACCAATAAATTGTCTTGTCGTGCAATACGAACATCCTTAACTACTGCACAATACTATGTCACAGAATCACAGCATCCCAGCATCACAACATCAACACACTGCCATAATTACCTCCCCATTCCATTTCCACCCGCCATTTTGACATTTTGCGAGCGCTCCAACCTTCCAAAAATCTGCCAAATTTATTCTGGAATAGCTTTTGTAGTAGATTATACACGTAAGCAATGTTGAGCTACCGGAGGTGGAGTCAGTGATGCTTTACATAAAACGATAACCATGGACTACAAAGATTACTATAAAATACTTGGTGTAGACAAACAGGCTTCGGACAAGGACATCAAAAAAGCCTACCGAAAGCTGGCTACCAAGTATCACCCTGATAAAAATCCGGACAACAAAGCGGCCGAGGATAAGTTCAAGGAGATCACCGAGGCCTATGAAGTGCTTTCCGATCCGGAAAAAAGAAAGAAATACGAGCAACTGGGTGCTAACTGGGAAGCTTTCCAGCAAAGCGGTTTTGACCCATCTCAGTACCAGCAGGGCTCACCTTTCGGACGCGGTGCCGGTGGTCATACTTTCGTTTTTGAAGGTGATCCTTCCGAATTTTTCGGCGGTGGCGGTTCCAGTTTTTTTGAGACCTTCTTTGGTGGGCACAACGGCTCCGATCCTTTCGAAGCCTTTATGCACCAGCGCCGGGGAGGCGGAGGCCGCAGAGCCAATACCGCCTATGCCGGGCAGGATCTACAGGCCGAATTGGAGATTACCCTGAAAGAAGCCTATCAGGGTAGTAGCCGAACCTTTACCCTGAACGGGCAGAATCTGCGGATAAAGATCAAACCCGGAGCCTACGATGGGCAAAAATTGCGATTGAAAGGAAAGGGTAATCCCGGTGTAAACGGCGGACCGGCGGGAGATCTTTACATCGTTTTGAAAGTGATCCCACAGGCTGACCTGCAACGGGATGGCGATAACCTGGTGTATGAAAAAGAGATCGACCTGTATACTGCCGTACTCGGCGGACAGCTTAGTATCCCTACCATGTCCGGCCAGGTCAATATGCGCATTCCGGAAGGAACCAACCCAGGCGCTACCCTGCGACTCAAAGGTAAGGGTATGCCCAAATCAGGCAAGCACGATCAATACGGCGATCTGCTGGTAAAGATCAAGGTACAAATGCCCAAAAATTTAAGTGAAGCCGAACGCAAGGGCTTTGAAGAGCTCAGAAAGCTTGCGCGGCAGTAGAATGATATGGTGAGTGATATGGTGATATAGTGAAACCCTCACCATATCACCACATCACTATCTTAGGTATTCAAACCTCCACAAACACTCAATACCTGCCCGGTCACGTAGCTCGACAGATCCGAGCCCAGAAAAACACAGGCATTGGCTACTTCGTCTCCGCGCCCCAGCCGCTTCATCGGAATGTTATTCAGATACTCCGCTTTGGTCTTCTCATCCAGTTCATCGGTCATATCCGTTTCGATAAAACCGGGAGCGATGACATTGCAACGCAGGTTGCGCGACCCCATCTCTTTGGCAATCGACTTACTAAAACCGATGATACCGGCTTTGGAGGCTGCGTAGTTGGCCTGACCGGCATTTCCGGTAACCCCTACAATAGAGCTGATATTGATGATCGACCCACCACGGTTCTTCATCATGGGGCGAATGACCTGCTTGGTAAGGTTGAAAATAGACTTCAGATTGGTGGCGATCACGGCATCCCATTGATCTTCCGTCATGCGGAGCATGAGGTTGTCACGCGTAATACCGGCGTTATTGACGAGAATATCGATCTTACCAAAATCTGCCAGGACGACACTTACCAGCGCTTCTGACTGTTCGAACGATCCGGCATCCGACTGGTATCC
The DNA here is from genome assembly GCA_020436695.1 of Lewinella sp. Taxonomy (GTDB): domain Bacteria; phylum Bacteroidota; class Bacteroidia; order Chitinophagales; family Saprospiraceae; genus Flavilitoribacter. The sequence continues at coordinate 1,905 of JAGQXH010000763.1, forward strand.
TTTTGCCGTAATGCCTTTTGACTGCAATTCCGCTTCTACAGCTTTAGCCTGCTCAGCAGAAGAACGATAGGTAAAGGCTACGTTTGCTCCTTCTTCGGCAAAACGCAAAGCAATAGCCGCACCAATACCCCGTGATCCTCCGGTGATCAGTGCAACTTTGTCGGCGAGTAGAGACATAAAAGAAATTTTTACTTGCTTCGATTCTGGGTGGTCGTCCGGCAAATAGATGCCGCTCCCTCCCGCAATTATCCACGCGAAGGTAAACAAACGCTGCATAAAGTAATATTGCGGACCAAGTAAATACGAAAATTATAATTCAGGTGAACATCTCATAGAAAAATTTTCTTAACTTTAGAAGGGAATTCCCAAAAATTTCAATACGCGCAGAAAACCAGACCGTTACGGTAATAAAAATTAAGGACAATTACACCTAATAGTGGGGGCTGCCCCAACCCTTCACCTGCCGGTTACTGTCCTACCATAATATAAGCCAAAATTCCTCATTAGCTCATAAATCTGAAGTGAAATGACACCAATCCTTACCCGTCTAGGCCTATTGTGCTTACTCTCGATGACGCTCTTCTCTTCCTGCATTCAGGATCGCGAAGAAATTACCGCAAGTTTTTATACACCGGAAGATTATGCCGTTCTTGAGCGGTCGCTCAATCTCCCTAATGACCGCATCAGCTACCAGGCAGAACTGGCTCCGCACATGGAATTCAATTCTATTCCCATTCCGGAACTGAGTGATACCAAAGCGCTGCTGGGCCGTGTACTCTTTTACGACACCCATTTGTCACGCAATAATGCCGTATCCTGCGCCTCCTGCCACAAACAGGAGCTGGCTTTCGCCGATGATGTAGCAAAAAGTAAAGGTTTTGACGGAGAGCTTACCAAGCGTAATTCCCTCGCTTTGGCTGCAACCGTGAGTTTCACTTCTTCCTACGGTACGGATCTATCCGGCAATACGCTGGCTAATCTGCCGGATAATCAGTCTGCCTTTGGTGCAGGATTTTTCTGGGATGAGCGCGCCCGGACCGTGGCCGACCAAAGCCGGCTCACCATCCAGGACGATGTGGAAATGGGCATGAACCTTGCAGATCTTAGCCGCAAACTGGCTGATGTCGACTATTATCAGGTATTATTCAGAAAAGCCTATGGTTCACCGGCAGTAACGGAAGACCGCATTCTGGAGGCCCTACAGGAGTTCGTCAACTCCTTCGTATCCACGCATACCAAATTCGATGAAGGTATGAACAGGCATAATTCATCAGGTGCCGTCTTCTCCAACTTTACCGAACAGGAGAATATTGGTAAGAAGCTATTCCTGGAAAATTGTTCTTCCTGCCATGGTTCTAATATGACCACTCAATTCGAGCGGGTAGCTAATAATGGCCTGGCTATTCTGGACAACGATCTCGGTGTGGGTGGTGTTACCGGCAGTATCCTTGATCGGGGCAAATTCAAGGTCCCCTTCCTGAGAAATGTAGCGCTTACAGCCCCCTATATGCACGACGGTCGTTTTGCTTCTTTAGAGGAAGTGATCGATCATTACAGCGAGAACATTGAGATGCATAACAATCTTGATTTTCGCCTTCGGGACCCGAATGATACCAATCAGCCGATGCGTATGAATTTCTCCCAGGCAGAAAAAGATGCTCTTCTGGCGTTTCTATATACACTGACGGACAATGAGCTGATCTATGAAGAAAAGTTCAGTGATCCTTTTATTCGGTAAGGAAAATTTAGCTGGGGTATTCCAGTAGAAATATAAAAAGGAAAGGGGTGAGCACTTATATGTTGCTCACCCCTTTCCTTTTTCTGCCTATTTTAAATGCTATCGATAGTCCCGATTGCCACTGTCTTCATCATCCTCTATATCAAAAATGTTATTATTTTCCGTCCGTTCGACGTTCATACGTTCCAGACGGTCCATAAAATCAACCGAATAATTCCAGAAGTCGGTAAAAACGGGCTTCAGTACGGAACCTGCCTGCATCAGCTTTTCCGGCATGGGTTCCAGAAAAACATAGGTCTTTGAATCCGATTTAGTCTGTTTATTAATGATGTGTGCCTTGTCACCAAACATCACTAACAGGCTGAATACAGCGATCAGCAAACCAGATAGCACAGCTCCTCCCAATACCTGATTAATGAAATTGATATTAGC
>JAGQXH010000764.1 GCA_020436695.1 Lewinella sp.
ACAGTAGGAAATGGTGTGCGAAATTTTCAAAACCTCTAGGAAAAATTGGTGCATTTATTTCCGTCAAACTACTAAGAAACGGTTTCGTAAGCTTTACTTCTTCACCTTAAATCTTAGTGCTATGAAAATTTTTACCCGACACATGGTTGGGCTGCTCTTCTTTTGCCTGTTCGGAAGCACGATGCTCCAGGCACAGGAAAAATCCACCCTCGATCAGGAGCGCCGTGAAGCCCTCAGACAGACCAAAGAATATGCCTTTATGCAAGGGGCAATTAAGTCCGACCGGCCACTCATCGGTATTTATACCGGGCACGCCTCGGAAGGCATCGGCATCAGCAGCGTTGTGGAAGGCGGTGGAGCCGCAGCCGCCGGACTGGAAGCCGGGGATGTGATCACAGCTATTAACGGCAACCGCCTGGAGCAATTACATGATCTCCAGATCGAACTGTCCAAGTACGAAGGCGATCAGACCGTTGCCGTAGAGTACATACGTGACGGGCAGGCAAGACAGGCCCAGGTCACGCTGAAAGCCAAACCGCACATCCGGTCCGACCGGCCGCTCATCGGCATTTACCCGGAAAGCAATGCAGGACAGGGGATCAGGGTGGACGATATCACGGCCGGCGGTGGTGCTGTGGAAGCAGGTATCCGTTCCGGCGACGTCATCACTCACATTAACGATGCTCTGATCAACAGTACGACAGACTTAATGGCCGAACTGTCTAAATACGAAAGCGGCCAGTCCGTTGCCGTAGCCTATACCCGCGACGGCCAGACACGTCAGGCGCAGGTAGTACTCAAGGAACGGAAAACCACTACCAACTGGACGCAGGAACGTAATCCCTGTGATGTATTCATCGGTGTTTCCCTGGGTGGGTCGGGCGATAACGGTCGCGGCGTACACGTCAGCAATATTATTGATGATACCCCGGCAAAGGTTTCCGATGTACGGGGCGGCGATGTGATCATGGCCTTCGATGATGTATCCGTCAATACATTTAACGAATTGCTGCACGAGCGGAACAAACATCAACCCGGTGATTACTTTACCTTAACCATTATGCGTGAAGGACGGCAAATGGACATCGAGGCACAGTTCAAAACCTGCGACGAAGAAACTCCGGTAGAAAAAGAAGAGGAAGAGATCATTCAGGAAGATAAGAAATCCGGCTACGAACCGGTGATCCTGGATAATTCGTTGAAAGTCGAGCAGTGGAAAGCCTTCCCCAATCCGGCTTTCGGTAATCTCAGCGTACAGTTTGAGGCTGAGGCCCTGCCCACTACCGTTCGACTGGTAGATGTAAACGGGAAGGCCGTTTTTCAGGAAACGATTAACCGCTTTGATGGTTATTACAACCAACAGATCGACCTCAAAGACGTTACGCCCGGCAACTATTTCTTACAGGTTCGCCAGGGTGAACGTGTGGTCACGGAAAAGATCGTGGTGATGCCGCGTGCATAGGTTATCAGTCGAAAGTCGTAAGTCATTAGTCGAAAGTCATCAGTCATTTATGAGCGTGCTTACACTGATGTTCAGTAGATTTTGTGCAAGACAAAACCTGATACGCGTCAGTATATCGAACGAAGATTCAGAAAATGTGAGTTTCGATCCCGTGCATTTCGTCTCAATCAGATGAATTTGGGTATAGCACATCATTACTGACGATTAATGACTTACGACTAAATGACTTACGACTAAAATACAGTAGGGATTTTGGATGGCTGGGTGGTTACTATGGTTTATCAGTTCTCGCAAGCAATAGCCATAATAACCATACCAGCTATCTGTTTGATAAACCGTATCCTATACTACATCATCGTGTAGGAGATCGTGCACTCTTTCAAAGACCTCGGCTGCCGCGCGTACCTGATCCCGCAGATGTTCCTTTTGCTGATACCGGTCGTACATCCCATAAGTGGATTTTGGCATGACGGTATTCCAGAAAGTACGTTTTTTCTCCGGAAGGCCGACCGGTTGTAACCGGCTTAGTTCCCGCAATACCGCAGCATCATGCACCTGGTCGTAAATATCCCGTTCCAGGCGTCGGCTCAGTTGAACGAACATTTTAACATCCTCCTCAAAGTTATCTCCCGCTTCGATCTGCTCAGCGAGGTACTGGATTTCGTCAAATTGGCGGTGGGTAATCATAGATTGGTTATCTGACCTTTAGTACACTGTCAATAAAATTAGATAACATTGCTCTTGTTCCATTGCTTCATTGTCTGGAGGCCATGGAACAATGGAACCATATAGCATCGAATCGCCCGTGGGGAATCCGTCCGTTCAATTCTTGTGTTACCCAATTCCGTTGACTATGTATTTAGTTTACTTTGGGTAAAATAATATGAGGCATGCGATTGCTGATCCACCAGGTACCCGGCATCAAATACCAGGCACTCCACAACCCTATCTCCGATCTTTCAGATCTTTAAGGAAACGCTCCAGCTCCATTTCATCAAACACCAATACTTCCCGGGCTTTACTTCCCTCCGACGGGCCGACAATCCCCATGGCTTCCAGTTGATCCATTATGCGGCCGGCGCGGTTGTAGCCCAGTTTCAGGCGGCGCTGGATCATAGAAGTAGAGCCATGCTGATTTTGTACGATCAGACGGGCGGCACTTTCGAATTCTTCATCCAGATCAGCGTAAGTCAGACTGCCTGCACCCGGTATTTCCTGATCATCACCGTGATATTCCGGCAGGAAGAAGGGCTCTGGGTATCCGCGTTGCTGAGCTATGAAGTCAATCACTCTTTCTACTTCCGGGGTATCCACAAATGCTCCCTGCAGACGCACCATTTCACCTCCGACCGACAATAACATATCACCATGACCGATGAGTTGATCGGCACCGCCGCTGTCCAGGATAGTGCGGGAATCTACCTTCGCCGTCACTTTGAAAGCGATACGCGCCGGGAAGTTGGCTTTGATCACCCCGGTAATGATGTTGACCGAAGGACGCTGTGTAGCAATGATCAGGTGGATACCTACCGCCCGGGCCAGCTGTGCCAGCCGCCCGATGGGAAGTTCGATCTCTTTGCCGGCCGTCATGATCAGGTCGGCGAATTCGTCGATCACCAGCACAATGAATGGCAGGAAGCGGTGTCCCTTCTGCGGGTTGAGCTGCCGCTTCACGAATTTTTCGTTGTATTCCTTAATATTTCTGGCGCCGCCTTTCTTCAGCAGATCATAGCGGGTATCCATTTCTATACAAAGAGAGTTCAGTGTATGGATCACACGGTTGGTCTCCGTAGTGATGGGCTCATCACTTCCGGGTAGAAAGGCCAGGAAATGGTGCTCCAGCTCACTATAAGGGAACAATTCCACCTTCTTGGGGTCGATCAGCACCAGTTTTACCTGAGAGGGGTGCTTCTTGTAGAGCAGTGAAACCAGTATAGCATTGATCCCCACTGATTTACCCTGCCCGGTAGCCCCAGCTACCAGCAGATGGGGCATTTTGGCCAGATCCACTACAAAGACCTCATTGGAAATGGTTTTCCCCAATCCGATGGGCAGATCCATTTTAGCGCGGCGGAATTTATCATGCGCCAATACCTCCCGCATGGAAACGATCTGTTTTTTCTTATTCGGCACTTCTATACCGATAGTACCCTTCCCCGGAATGGGAGCAATGATACGAATACCAAGAGCAGCCAGACTCAGGGCAATATCATCTTCCAGGTTCTTGATCCGGGAGATGCGCACTCCGGCAGCAGGGACGATCTCGTAAAGCGTAACCGTAGGCCCGATGGTAGCCCGGATCTTGGTGATCTCGATCTTGTAATTCAACAAGGTCTCGATGATCTGGTCTTTATTTGCCTCGAGTTCAGCCCGGTCAATTTCTACTTTCTGGTCGGAATAATCTTTCAGCAGCGGCAACACCGGGTATTCGTAGGTAGACAATTCCAGGGTGGGATCATAGGGCTCTGAATGATCCTTATTCTCCATTTGGGCCGCCAGCCGGTTCTCGCCGGTTGCGGGGCCGGGGCCTCCTTCTTCCAGTACCGGTGGTTGCTCCTGTACATCCTGGATCTCCAGTTCGGCATCCCTGCTGCGCAGTATT
>JAGQXH010000765.1 GCA_020436695.1 Lewinella sp.
TTTGGTGAGTAAATTTTTTCTTTACTAAGTTAAGGTAAGCCCTAAGCTAGCGCCGGTCTCGGCGCTTTAGTTCAACTATTGTATTAACGTAACTCCTGGATGTATCGCAAATCAGTACCCTTTTCCAGAAGATGAGTGGCAAAGGAATGACGTAAAGCATGGGGATTGATCCCTGATACTTTTTTGGCTCTGGAAAAGATAGACTGTACACTGCGTAAACTGTACTTTTTTCCCAACCCCCTTGAAAAGTTACCAGAATAGAACTATTTTTAGTCGAAGCTTTTTTCTCGCCTACGTTGAATCCTAACCTACTATTTTTGCGTTGATTAAATTGTTGGCGCAGCATCATTCTTTTTCGTAATTTTCAGGTTTTTCACTTGAAATAAACCAGGATTGGCTCATGAGTAGCAGGGACGATTACCGACTGTTGATTGAAAAACTCGATCAATTTATCCGCAAATACTACATCAACCAAATGATCCGCGGTGCCTTGTACAGCACGGCTTTGATCGTGGTTTTCTTTTTGTTGATCGCCTATCTCGAATACTCTTTCTATTTCGATACCGGAATCCGCCGTCTGATGTTCTTCTCCTTTTTGGGCATCAGTCTGTTCGCCATTGGTGGTTGGGTAGCTTTACCCATTCTCCATTACTTCCGCCTGGGAAAGATCATTTCCCACGAGAAGGCGGCCACGATCATCGGCAATCACTTTTCTAATGTAAAAGATAAACTACTAAATATTCTTCAGCTGCGCCATCAAGCCGATTCGGCCAGCCAGAAAGAACTGATCCTGGCGAGTATCAACCAAAAATCAGCGGAGATCCAGCCGGTACCCTTCAAGTCAGCCATCAACCTGGCTCAAAACCGCAAGTATCTCCGTTACGCCCTGCCTCCGCTCCTGCTGCTGATCGTGCTGCTGTTTGCCGCACCGAGTATGATCAAGGACAGTACTAACCGACTGTTCCACAGCGGACAAAAATTTGAACGCCCTGCTCCCTTTCACTTCGTTTTGGAGCAGGATGAGCTTTCGGTCGTGCAATTTTCCGATTTCCCGCTGACTGTTAAGATCGAGGGAGATCAGTTGCCGGCGGAAGTATTCATCGATGTAGACAACTATCAGTACCGGCTGACGAAGGTAGCACCCAACGAATTTTCCTATCAGTTCAATAATGTACAGAAGGATGTGGAGTTCAAGCTGTTCTCCAGTGGAGTTGAATCCGATGATTATACCCTGGCCGTACTGAAGAAACCAAATATTCTGGGTTTCGAACTAAAACTGGACTATCCGGCCTACACCCAGCGCAATGATGAAACACTGAACAGTATTGGTGATGTAACCGTGCCGGTGGGCACGCATATCGACTGGATCTTCAATGCCGAAAATACCGATGCCGTGCAATTGCGTTTTTCCGGTAGCGGCGAACTGCTCACCACTAATCGCTTTAGCGACGATCTGTTCTCCTACAAAAAACAGGCGATGCAGAACGAGACCTACAAGCTGTATGTTTCCAACTCATCTTTGCCTAATGCCGATTCCATCGGTTATACACTATCTATTGTTCCCGATCTCTACCCCTCCATTAAAGCTGAGCAGTTTGTAGACAGTACCGATAAAAAACTTAGCTTTTTCGTTGGTGATGCTTCCGATGATTATGGGTTGAGCAGCCTGAGCTTCAATTATCGCGTTAAACCGGCCGAAGGAGCCGAAGGTGATCTGAAAACGATCCCCCTCAATCTGCCAAAAGGCAAAGAGGTACGTTTCGATCATACCTTCGATCTGAAGGAACTTTCGCTGAAACCCGGCGATGAAGTGACCTATTATTTCGAAGTATACGATAATGACGGGGTACACGGTGCCAAAGCGGCTCGCACCAATGTCATGGTCTATGCCGTACCGACCGTGGATGAGTTCCAGGCCATGGCCGAGCAGAATGATAAGAAGATCAAGGACCAACTGCAAAAGTCACTGGAAGAATCCAAAAAGCTGCAGGAGGATGTGAAAGAAATGCGCGAAAAACTGCTGCAGGAAAAAGAGATGGACTGGCAAAGTCGTAAGGAACTCGAAAAACTGATGGAGCGTCAGAAAGAACTCGAGAAGCAGATGGAAGAAGCCAAAGAGGCTTACGAGGAGAACCTGAAGAACCAGGAGGAGTTCACGGAGATGGACGAGCGCATCATGGAGAAGCAGGAAAAATTGCAAGAGCTTTTCGAAGAGGTGATGAGTGAAGATATGAAAGAACTCATGGAGCAGATCGAGGAGATGCTACAGGAAATGGAGAAAGAGAACGCGCTGGAAATGATGGAAGATTTTGAAATGAACGACGAGGAACTCGAAAAAGAGCTCGATCGTTTGTACGAAATGTTCAAGCAGTTGGAGGTTGAGCAGGAAATGCAGGATATGATCGAACAGTTGGAGGAAATGGCCGAACAACAGGAAGAGTTGTCCGAACAGACCCAAAACGAGGATCTACCGCAGGAAGAACTACAGGAAAAGCAGTCCGATCTCCAGGAGAAAATGGAGAAAATGGAAGAGAAAATGGAAAGTCTCCAGGAAAAGAACAGTGAACTGGAGAATCCAAAAGAGATAGATGATCAGCAGCAGCAGATGGATGATGTGCAGCAGCAAATGGAACAGAGCCAAGACCAAATGCAGCAACAGCAGAACCAGAAAGCTTCCGAATCTCAAAAGAAGGCTGCAGAACAAATGCGGGAAATGGCCATGCAGATGCAAATGCAAATGCAGCAACAGGAGATGGAGCAGATGCAGGAAGACATGCAGGCACTACGTCAGTTGTTGGAAAATCTGGTTGGCCTCTCCTTCGATCAGGAAGATCTTATCGATGAATTTGCTGAAGTCAATATCAATACCCCACGCTACGTTGAGCTGGTGCAAGATCAGTTTAAATTACAGGACGATTTCCGGCTGATCGAAGACAGCCTGCAGGCATTAAGCAAGCGCGTATTCCAGATCGAATCCTACGTAACCGAAAAGGTTACTGAGATCAAGGACAATATGAATAATGCACTTGATGATCTGGAAGAACGCCGCAAGCCCCAGGCCGGCGACCATCAACAGCGGGCCATGACCAATGTCAATGATCTGGCACTGATGCTGAGCGAGACCATGAACCAGATGCAACAGCAAATGTCCGGTATGATGCAGGGCAACCAGATGTGTACCAAACCCGGCGGCCAGGGCAAACAGGGCCAGCAGCCGCAGGATAAACTCAGTCCGGGTCAGCAGGGGGTCAACGAACAAATGCAACGACTCCGCGATCAGCTAAAAAGCGGGAAAGGGGCTAGTAGCCGGGATTTTGCCCAGCTCGCCGCCCGCCAGGCCGCACTCCGCAAGGCGCTGCGTGAAAAGCAGAACGAATTGCAAAAACAGGGTAAAGGCAGTAAAGAACTGGAAGATATCATCCAGCAAATGGACAAGACAGAAACCGAGCTGGTTAACAAACAACTGTCTAATGAGACCATGAAGCGGCAGGAGGATATACTCACCCGTCTGTTGGAACACGAAAAGGCAGAAAGAGAACGGGAATTCGATAAAAAGCGCCAGGCGGAATCCGGTACGGAGAAAGAACGGAAAATACCGCCTTCTATGGAAGAGTATCTCAAAAAACGTCAGGCTGAGATCGAAATGTATAAAGCGGTTTCCCCATCCCTGAAGCCTTACTACAAATACTTAGTAGAAGAGTACCTAAAATCCCTGAAGTCTGAATAACTTTGCGCCGCAAAAGTAAGAGTCGACCCCGATATTAAAGCAGAATTAAAAATCTCTGACGATCAGTACTTAAAAAATATTTGTTGCCAGTTGCCGGTTGACCAAATTACCCGGCAACTGGCAACCGACTACAAATCAAGCCCCAGAAGTTAATAAAAGCAGTTCTTAAAATCCTCCATGCGTATCCGAAACACCCCTGGTTTGATCTCTCCAAACCCACACCTAACCAAACCGAGTTAATATTTTTAACGTTTATAAGTGACAAGGCGTACTTTTTGCGTCTTAGTATGTGGTTATTGATTTAATCCACTGTGGGCTGGTAATTTTCATATTAGCC
>JAGQXH010000766.1 GCA_020436695.1 Lewinella sp.
GGCCCCTAAATACTAATCGGGAAGCTTCTGTTAGTTTAGACAGAACATTACGAAATCAGTTAACAGGTACCTTGAAATATGTGAAAGATGTAGGCAAGCACGGTTTTAATGCTTTAATCGGGGGCGAATATTTTAAAGATAATTTCTACTTAACCTCCGCTGGAACAAGAAACTCACCTACAGATCTAATTGAAACGCTGAATGCCGGTGCAGAAGCTAACGGCATACCATCCAGTTTTGAATCAGAATATGTGATCGTTTCTACATTTGGGAGGTTTTTATATGATTACAATAATAAGTACCTTTTTAGTTTTACATTTAGAAATGATGGTTCATCCAGACTAGGAACAAATAAGTATGATTTTTTCCCAGGTATTTCATTGGGTTATAACCTGCACAGCGAGGATTTCTTTCAAGAATCTTCGATCAGTAAGGTCGTTACCAGAATAAAACCAAGGTTTAGTTATGGTGTGAATGGCAACCAGGAGGTATTAAGTAATTATGGCGTAAATGGAGCTTATGGAAGCCAGGGGGTGTATAATGGACAGACCGGTTATGCCAACTCAGCGCTACCTACTTTAGGGCTACTCTGGGAAAAGGCCACGACGATCAATTTTGGCTTAGACGCATCATTTTTAAATGATAGAATTTCTATTATCGCCGACATTTACTCCAGAGACATCAAGGATAAATTAGCCAACCTTACCTTACCTTTCTATACTGGTTTCAGCAGTATATTGACCAACAACGGAACTATCAGAAATAAAGGTATTGAGTTACAGGTGGACGGTGAGGTATTTAGAAGCAATGATTTTAGCTGGAATGTCGGAGCGATTTTTACAAGCAATAGAAATTACGTAATCAAGCTTCCTGAAAATGATAATGACTTAAACAGACAAGGGGGTACTCGTATCTGGAACCCCGATACCGGCCGGGAAGAATGGGTTGGTGGGTTTCAGGAAGGTCAGAGAATGGGTAACGACCTTGTTGTAGCGTTTGAACAAGCCTCTGTTTATGCTTCTCAGGCTGAGGCTGATGCAGATAATGACATAACGGATGTTTTTATGCCTGCTGCCAGCCGAAATCAACGCTGGGCCGGGGATGCTAAATGGGTTGACCAAAATAATGACGGTATTATTGATGAGCTGGACAGAAGAGTGATAGGCCGTACAACACCGGATTTCGTTGGAGAGCTCACCTCTAACCTTAGGTATAAAAGCTTTAATTTCTTTGTAAAGACCGATTTTGCTGTGGGTCATTTAGTTTGGAACCATATCCGGGCGAAAGGCTATGCACAAACACAAGGTAATCTCAACCAACCTGTAGAAGTGTTGGACTCCTGGACGCCTACCAATACCAATACAGATTGGCCGAGAATGGTCTTTGTAAATGACGGAAAAAATGTGTGGAGAGGAGATGAATCGGAAAGTAGTTTACAGAATTTTGGAAATGAACAGTTTTGGGAAAAGGGAGATTATTTGGCGATAAGAGAAGTGACCTTAAGTTATGATGTTCCGGTAACCCAATTCCAAAATGCCATTCAAAGGCTCAGTGTTTACCTAACCTTGAGCAATATCCACTACTTCAAAAGTATGAGCGGCGATACTCCTGAGATCGGTGGTGTCCAGTACGGAGCTTTTCCAATGCCGAAAACTTTTACAGTTGGAGGTAACATAACATTCTAAAAATAAGAAAAATGAAAAAATACATATATATCATAATAACTGCTATCCTTGTCAGTTCCTGTGAAAAAGAACTTGACCTGACAGCCCCAAGTGAATTGACTGCATCCGGCTTCTGGGATACAGAAGAGGGCGCAATGACTGCCCATACCGGTATGTATGCCAACTTGAGATCACAAGCCGGTACTTTTTGGCTGTTGGGTGAGATACGGAGTGACATTTGGGGAGGGCGTACCTATGAATCTGCCTCCAATGTTGACCTGATAGAATCTAATATTTCGGCTTCTACGGCGCCTTTCAGCGGCTGGGGTGGCTTATATACGAACATCCATAGGGTCAATGATTTTTTGAAAAATGTACCCAATGTGGATTTTGTTGATGAAGACAATAAAAATCACGTATTGGGGCAGGCTTACGGTTTAAGGGCTTTATATTACTATACCTTATTAAAAAGCTGGGGTGAAGTACCTATTATTTTGGAGCCTTTAACCTCAGTAGATCCAGCCGCTTTGAGCAAGCCGAGGTCATCGCAAAGTGAGGTGATGAACTTAATAAAGTCTGATATAGAAGCTTCTCTGCGTGCCTTTGGATCAGATGGAAGTTTTTTCCAGGGCTTGAGAATATATTGGTGCAAAGCAGCCACACTCGCACTTAAAGGAGATGTATATATCTGGTCTGGAAATTTACTCGGAGGCGGCTCTGCTGATTTTAATGAAGCTAAATCGGCTTTGCAGGAAATCGCTTCTTTGGGCGTGAGTTTAGTACCAAATATTCCTGATCTGTGGGGCCCTGGAAATGAAGTGAACGATGAGTTTATTTTTGCTATGCAATATCAAAGAGATGAGGCCTCCAACATCTATAATAGCATGACCGGCAGAAGCACAGAGATCAACCCGCAATTTGATGATAAGGGAGCTTCTATGAACAATTTCATCATAAATGGCGCTAATAGATATGGGCAATCGGAAAAAACTATTCTACTGTTAGACGATAATGATGATAGCCGTAAGGATGCCACTTTTATCAGGTTATATATTGATGACAATGGTGGATCCGGATATCCCACTTATCACGAGCCGGCGTATTTTGGCTCTATTTTTAATAAGTTTCTGGGTCAGGTAAGTGGTTCAGATCGCATTTTCGAAAGCGATATCCCTGTATATAGATATGCAGATGTCCTGCTGCTCCTGGCTGAAGCTAAGAATCTCTTGGGTGAAGACCCCTCTACGGAAGTCAACCTGATACGTCAAAGAGCCTATGGTGCAAATTATGATGAAAGTATTCATGGATTTACCAATGGATCACCATCCGAAAATGCTGGTACCATCCTGGAGGAGCGTTATAAAGAATTCATTGGAGAAGGTAAAAGATGGTGGGACCTCAGAAGAGCAGGCAATAGTTTTGTCATAGAAAACATCAGCTTCCTTAACCCTGGTGATGAATTCAAATTGCTATTGCCCATTACATCAGACATGGTTGGTAGAAATCCTGATTTGACACAGACAGCAGGGTACTAAGTTTCATAAACTAACTTTTCGAGGGGGATCACGTATTCCCCTCTTTTTATTGAGCTTCTATGTGCATGTTTAAATTTGCTCCTGGTAGGTCGAAGTGTTGAATTTAAATATAGTGTCTCTAAGGTAAATTTTACACTCGCGAGCGCCTTCGAAAATTCACCTGAATCCCTACTCACAAAACATTATTTTCCATCCTTTCGCTCTCCATTCTTTTGCTTGGCATAATCCGACGGCGAGACACCAAAGAAATCGCGGAAGCACCTGCTAAAATATTTAGGTGTTTTAAAGCCGGTGCGATAGCAAACATCCGATACCGGCAGATCCACTTTTTCCAACATTTGGGCCGCCCTTTTCAAGCGGATCACCCGAATGAATTCATTGGGCGTAAAATTGGTAATGGCCGGCAGTTTTCGATATAGGACAGGGCGACTGACGCCAATTTCTTTTGCCAGCGCATTTACATCAAATGCGGAATCATCCATAAATTTTTCGACAGCTCCTATTGCCCGTTGCAGCAGATCCTGGTCGGGCGTACTAATGGTGATTTCGTGAGGTTCAAGGGCAATGTTTTGGCTGAATTTTTCCCGGAGGCGTTTCCTTGAATTAATCAGGTTTTGGACCTTGAGTTTCAGCAAGTTTGCGTTAAATGGTTTGGTGATATAATCATCCGCCCCTGTTTCCAAGCCTTCGGTCTGATAGAACATCGAATTACGGGCAGTGAGTAAAACAACGGGAATATGGCTCGTTTCAAGAGTAGTCTTTATTTTTTTACACAGCTCCAATCCATCCATTTCGGGCATCATAATATCGGAAATGATCAGGTCGGGAGAATGCTTCATGGCCAGGTTCCAGCCAGCCTTGCCG
>JAGQXH010000767.1 GCA_020436695.1 Lewinella sp.
TTAAGTGAGGTAAACTTTTCTATTCTTTTTCCTTTCCCTCTTCCATTTTAAACTGATCCTTATTTAGAATGAACGGTCGCCAGATCAAACGCATCTTTTCCTTGCGGTAACGGGCTTCCAGTAGAATATTCATGCCTTTACGTTCGGATCTGCCTTCCCGCATTTCTTCCAGTGAAATGTGGCGACGGAAAAAATTGCGGATCGGAATGGTGAGCAGAATACGGGTATTGTTATCGGCTCCCAGGCTGTAGCGGCCGATCGCCCCAAAGTCAAACGAACTGGAATGCAGATAAAAATTGTCTACATAAAGATCGCTGCCCCGGATATGGGAATGGAGCTGTAGGGTGTCCAGTATGATGTGATCGAGCCCACGATTACGGAAGAGGAAGCCGGATTTTTTATGTAACGCTTTGAGGTCTATCAATTCTCCTCCGGCCAGTTTAACGCCAAGATCCCCGTGCATGGATTCCGGCCGGATGTTGTAATTGGAATTGATGTCGGCGGTAAAGTGCAGATCGGCAGAGATAATCCCCTTAATGTTTTCATAACCCAGCTCCTGTTGTCCGAAGTTATTGAACTGCCGAAAGATCTCCCGGACGTTGTTCTGATCCATTTCCACGGATATTTCCATCCTGGGTTCGTGTTGGATAATGTCAGAAATATGTCCCGCAATGGCCAGGTGTCCATTGGCAACATTCATCCGGAGATTGTGGAGCTGAACGGTATCCGGAGCAAGGGTAATGTGTCCGTCAATTTCCTGGGCGGAGAATTCTTCATAGACCACCTTATCAAAGTTGGTCGACATATCAAGGGAGCCGCGATCTAATAGCTGGTCGATATATCCGGCAGTCTGTTTAAGTGTATTCATTACCGTATCTGCATCGGCAACGATAGTGGTATCCCGGTAAGAGCGCCCGGTTTTCTGCCGTTTTTTTCGCGGACGATCTTTACCCAGTGCATGCGGTGCCTTGAATTCTCCGAAATCAAAATAGGGAGAAGAAACTTTCAGCTTAATATTTGCCCGACGATCAGGCAGAATAAAGAAAGGAAAGAAGTCACTGGATGCACCCTCAGCCAGCAGGCGGTTGCCGTTAACTTTCAGGTCGAGGTCATCGATGTAAAGGGCACGCTGATCAAAACGTAAGTGTCCCGAAATATCGGCAAATGTGAAATCGCGGTAATTGTAGTATAATTCTCCGTCAATCAGTTGGGCATGACCAGTCATCTCTGCATCGAGCAGATAATGGGTGGCATTGAGTGTATCGTAAAGAGGAGATTGATATTGCAGGTCCATCCGGAGTTTCCCTGAGCGCATTTCAATATATTCGGACGGTAAGAGTTCCGCTAATTCACTGAATTGCAAATTACCGATCAGATCGGCCGTAATCCAGGGGGCATCCGGATTTTTTATCAGTGCACTGCCCTTGAAATAACTGTTGTGTGCCAGCCCCAGATTAAAGCTGTCGATCTGTAAGCAATATTGTGCCTGGCCCGCGATAGTATCCGGCAATAATTGTGCATCGAGCAGGAAAGGATGAATGGTTTGCTTATTTATTTTAAAGGCATCCAGTGCAATACTTATCTTTCCGGTAGCCTGTTGGAAAACGTCACTGAGCGAGCGAAACAGTTTAGGCGGAGAGATCGCTGCCTGTTTTTCATGCTCCCGTTGATCCGGTTTCCGGCTTAGATCCAGCCTCCGGCCCTTGAGTTGAAGATCGACAAGCGCTTTTTTTCCGGATTTTTTCCCCAGCCGGTCGTAATGCAGCATGTTGCCCTGAAGGATCAGAGGTGCTCCGGCATAATTAAAATGCAGATCATCCAGGAATAATTGTTCTCCATCCAGTCGTATAGGGCCGTAAACATGAGTAACCGATGCCGGCATATCAGTATGCTGAAACGCGAGGTCATTAAACTGAATGGTTCCCTGATAACGAAGGTCGGCGGGGATACCGTTGCCCTGTAACAGAGAGCGTAGGGTAGCCTGTGCATTCAGTTTTACCCGGGCATCACCTTCGATTATCTTCAATTCTTTGGGCAGGAACAGTTTAGCCGGGCGAACGGCAGCCGGGACATACACTTCGATGGAAGCCTCCGGTATTTCATCGGCGGAGAGTTGCAGGTTGGCGTAGATCGGAGTATCTCCCATATAATTCGCCGAAAGACTATCCAGCCGGATCATGGAAGAGTCGGCTACCTGTTCTAGATGAGGGGAAAAGAGACGTAGGCGGGTGCGCAGATCAGTTAGGAAGAACGTATCATAGTGTAGTTCATCAAATTGCAGTAGCAGCTGACCGTTAACATTTTCAGCCAGCCGTCGGCATAGCACCTCCAGCCGCCTGTCCAGATCACTGCGTTTATGCCCGTTCTTATGTGGGGCAGACCCCTTATCCATGAGTTGATCAAGATCCAGCCGGTCGAAATGCAGATACAGATCGCTGATAATGGCCTTATCTTCATAAAAGAAAAACTCCGGTAATTTACTGAGACGACCACTGAGGTGAATATTGGCATCCATCCATTTGAGGTCAATATCCCGAAGTTGCGTCTGGCTTTCATTGAAGGTCAGATAACCGGAAAGAGAGGGGGAGGTGATCACATGAGCAGCGGTGGCCAGCCGGACCTGATCGAAAGTTGCATTACCGGTTACATGAACATCGCGATTGTCGAAAGGAGCATCCAGGATATTTTCCAGCACACCATTATAACTAAAATTGACGAGAGCACTTCCTCCGGCAAAGGTCGCTTTGCCTCTTGACGTCAATAAAGGATTGAGCCGGGGGAGATCAACGTCCATTTGCCCGATGGCCTGGACGTGCGGATCGTCCATATTGTCGATAACGCCTTGTAGCCGGGCCGGCAGTGCCCCGTAGATATCTCCATCCAACTGATCAAAAGTGATACAACTGGTAAGCGGATCTCCCATTCCATCTTCGTCACAGTCATTGGAGTAGGTGCCGCGGAGCGTGGCCGAGGTCATATTGGCCTCTTTATAGTTCACCGTGGCATCGTGGGTGGCGAAGGCAATTCTGATAGCTTCCTGGCGGCCGGGAACGATGGCGTTCTCCAGGGAAAATTCAGTTTGGATGGGCTGATCGATCTGCAATTCACACAAAACATTGTTGATCTTATCAGACAGTAAAGGCAGCGCTTCGTCCATAGTGATGCCGTCCGTAGCGATCTGAAGTTTGATCATTTTGGGGTTGCCCCATTCGAAACGCCCCTGTAAGTTGAAGGTATTCTTGTCAACGGTGAGACTGGAAGGCAGTAATTGAAGCGTTCGCCCGTCGTCAACCAGGGCAAATCGCCAGTTGATCTCGGTGGGGGTGTTCATCAGAAAACCACCGTCTAAAGCCTTAAATACCAGTCCTTCAAAATAACAGCTGCTCTGCAGATGTACCAGCCATTTGACCTTGTCATCCGGTCGCGTATGCATTTGCAGGTGGCTGAACTTCACCCATTGCCATTTATCCTTAAAATCATCCCGGCGATGAAAATCGAGATAGTTGACACTAATGGAGGGTAAGGAAGATAGATCCAAGTCTAAGCCATCATTGCTTTCCGGATGTTCCTTTAGCTCCTTTTGTGTCCGGATAAAATCCAGCGAATCGGAATAAAGATAGATCCAGGCACTGTCCAACTGCAGGGGATGTGCCTGAAAATCACCTGTGAGCAGGTCCCAGGGATTAAATTCGGATGTAATGTTGTTGGCCCGGAAGATGGCCTGTTGGGGGTGGTGGGTGGAGGCAATGCTAAGATTGCGCAATTGAAAACGGATCAGCGGGTAGGGGGGAGTCCATTCGAGTTGGTAACCATCCAGTTCTATTTTAAGATTTAGATGTTCGAGCGCAGTAGTCCGGATCTTTTCGATAACCAGCTTGTGATCCGACCGGATAATATGCCAAAGGATACTCAAGAGTAGGCACAGCACAGCTGCCACTATGATCACGATCTTTGCTATTCGCCTGGCCCCACGGAATGTACGCTGTCTGTTTACGATCATATAGTTCAGTTCATACTGACTGTCAGTATATTGAACGTACAAGTTTACACAAATGAT
>JAGQXH010000768.1 GCA_020436695.1 Lewinella sp.
GTTTTGTCACGAGGTTCGGATTAATTACTTTGCTAAACAAGTGAGTGAAAAGTTTTAATCCATCCCACCTCTCTATCTCATAGTTTCTATCTGTTCCAGCAAGGCCTCTATATTCGAAACGGGAAGGCGGCAGCTATAGTTTTGACAAAGATAGAATTTAGTGTCATCCAATACACTTTTACCGTGCAACAGTGGGAATTGTTCGTTTTCTTCCCTGCTCGCCATCAAGACCTTATTCGGCAGATAGTGCCGGGCTAACTGCCGGGCCTGAGCCACGGCCTCGGTCCCCACCACGGCGATCTCCGGTTTCGGATATTCCCAATTGAGCAGTTCTACCGCCCAGTTGCCGAAAGAGGAAGGGTACTTTTGTATCGCGTCGCTCGTTCGTCTCAACATTCCGGCCGCCAGCTGCCGCCAGTCCTGCCGGTCGAAAAGAATGGACAGTTGCAACAGGTTGGCTACCATCACCGAATTGCCGGAAGGAGTAGCCGAATCATACATATCCTTGCGACGCAGTAATACATCACTTTGCTCCCGGGAAGTAAAATAAAATAAATTGTCATTCTGATCAAGGAAGTGGGACAATACCCAGTCCGTTAATTCGGCGGCTTTTTCCAGGTATTCGGTTTCAAAAGTGAGTTCATAGACGGCGATCAGCGCATCGATCATGTAGGCATAATCATCAAGGAATGCGAGATACTGACGTTTGCCGTCCTTGTATACATGATAGAATCCCTCTCCGTTTTCCCGGATAAAATAATCCCAGATAAGGTGCAGATTATTCACGGCTTCCTGCCGGTAGGCCTCATCATTCAGTGCCTGGGCAGCTTTCGCATACGCTTTGATCTGCAACGCATTCCAACCCAGAATGATCTTATCATCCAGTCCCGGGCGAATTCGCTTTCCCCGTTCCCGGAGTAAGGCTTTGCGGCTCCGCTCCAGTAATTGCTGCAGCTCTTTTATGCCAAGGCCCTGACTTTGGGAAAACTCCGTTTCGTCGTGCGGACGCCATAATATATTGTGTCCTTCCCAGTTTCCAGCCTCACTCACTCCGTAAAAGGCGCAAAAGACCTCCGCATCTGCGCCTAAAATATCCTCGATCTCAGACTTATTCCACACATAAAATTTGCCTTCCACTCCCTCCGAATCCGCATCCAGCGCACTGTAAAAACCTCCTTCCGGCGCGGTCATTTCTCTTTTGATGAAATCCAGCGTCTCCCGGATAGCTCGTTCGTATATCTCCCGGCCGGTCAATTGCCAGGCGCCCGAAAGCAAAGTGACCAACAGCGCATTGTCGTATAACATTTTCTCAAAATGAGGAATAAGCCAGGCCCGGTCGGTAGCGTAACGGGCAAAGCCCCCGCCCAACTGATCATAGATGCCTCCTCTTATCATGCTATCTAACGAA
Organism: Lewinella sp.; assembly: GCA_020436695.1. Lineage (GTDB taxonomy): Bacteria > Bacteroidota > Bacteroidia > Chitinophagales > Saprospiraceae > Flavilitoribacter. The sequence continues at coordinate 1,409 of JAGQXH010000768.1, forward strand.
AGTATGACATGATCCAGCGCCGCTGTGGTACCCGTGAAATAATGATAGCGCAATAAAAAGTCCAGGCTCATACTGCCGGGAAATTTCGGTGCTCCGCCAAAGCCACCGAAACGGGTATCAAACTGCCTTTCCAATTGCTGAAAAATGTGATCCAGGCCGGCCCGGTCAATAAACGGCTTATCCGTTCCCGCCAGCTGATCACTAACGAAGAGGGAATCCGAATGCCGGATGGCTCCCGTCAGCTGATCGGCCTGTGCTTCCACTTTATCGCGCTCTTCCCGGAAATTATAGACCATATATTCCAGTAACCGTCGCCAGGAAGGGCGATTGCCCATATCTTTCGGGGGGTAATAAGTTCCGGCGAAGAATGGACGTCCGTCCGGCAACAGAAAACAGTTCAGCGGCCAGCCGCCACTGCCGGATATGGCCTGGCAGGCTTCCATATAGATCTGATCCACATCCGGCCGTTCTTCCCGGTCTACCTTAATATTGACGAAGTGTTTATTCATAAAGGCCGCGATCTCCTCGTCTTCAAACGATTCCCTTTCCATTACATGGCACCAGTGACAGGTAGAATACCCGATGCTGACCAGAATAGGTTTATCTTCTTCACGGGCCCGGTCAAAAGCCTCCGGTTTCCAGGCGTACCAGTGCACAGGATTATGGGCATGTTGCAAAAGGTACGGGCTGGTTTCTAGATGGAGTTGGTTCATGAATATTAGTTGTCAGTCGATAGTCAGCAGTCAGTAGTCGGCTGACTGCCTAATAGTTCCCCAATACTTCCTGTTGATGTTGTAAAAAAGGATCGTTAGGTATCAGGGCCAGAGCACGCTGAATGAACCATCGGGCATTGACATAGTCGGCATTGCGAAAATAGAAGTCCGAAGCGGCGTCATAAGCCGTAGTGATCCAAAGCTCGCTGCGGGGAGTCAGACCAGACTGCGCCAGCTTTTGCTCAAATGCTTCCAGATAATTTTTTCCCAGTGCTTCCTTGTCGGCATCAAAAGCCAGCCGGGTGCGCTCGGCCCGATAACAAAGCTCCATGTCTTTAAATAAGACATCTTTGCGGAGAAAGGGAAAATCCTGATTGTACGCCTCTATGATCTTCAGGCCGGCCTCGGGATCCTTCTGATTGCAAACGGAGCGAACCAGTAATGGCGTAAGTATCTTCTGTATGTTCGGATCATTGGGGCGGTAAGTATTGAGGCTATCCAGATAGGAGATCACCCAGCTCGGTTCAACCTTAGCGGCGTAATACTGGGCCATTTCAATAAAATAGATCTCTTTCAACTGTTGTAAAACGGTCGGACGACCGGCAAATTCCCGCCGATAGATATAATACAGGTCTTCAAAGCCACGGGTGTCTTTCTTCTTCAACAGATAATGCTCCGCCAACTGGGCAAAACGACGCACCAGTTCCTCTACTATCCCGGAAGAAGGATGGAGATGATACAGTTCGAACAGCGGTTCCACCAGCGTGCTATCCTTTCCGATATCCCGGGCCTGCTGGAAGAGGACGGCGTAACGCACAACATCCAGACGGGAGTCATTCATATAGGTCCGGGCTTTTTCCAGGGCCGTCAGGGCCGCGCTCAATTGATGCTCGCTATAGAAGTCAAGGCTACGGCGATAGAACAGCATTCCGGTAAGTTCGGCCGGCATTAATTTGCGCTTGGTCGTTTTATCCCGGTAGGGAAATACTGCATTTTGATACAGACGGCTCTCCGGCGGCAACTGCAAAGCGTTGAGCACGGCTACCAGACGAGAGCGTTCCTCTTCCATCTCCAGCCTGGCCGGCCGGTCTTTGCCCCAGTATTCAATATTCAGTGAAGTACCATCTTCCAAATCGATCTGTGGTTGTTGTTGCCATAGATATAACTGATGCCCAATGTCCAGTTCTTTTAGTAGTAAAGATACCAGCGCTGCTGCAGTGAGTTCATTGTATTCGCCACGCTTGAACAGGGCTTCAAAACCGGACAATCCTTTATAATGGCGGAGGTACTTACTTTCTACTTCGTGCCGGATCAGCTCGATCTGTTTTTTTGCCCGTTTGCGCTGCACTTTCTGCCGTTCCAGACGGCGAACGCTATTTTGGACCTCTTCCAGGACAAATTCCGTAGAGCCGGCATCACTGGCCATGGAAGGGCCCAGATAAAGACGTACTTTACCCTGCGTGGTCTCCGCCGTGGCGTTGATGGTAGCCACGCGGCTCTGACTGTAACTGGCAGGCACCATATCCTGGCCGGAAACCAGCCCGGTGAGTAAAACGAACAAACAACATGGGATAAATTTGTGGGATATCATTCTATAGCTCAAACTTCATTTCAATATAATAACAATTACTGCAAGATCAGTCATACCCGTGCCGGGTTCTACCCTATCCGGTGCAGACACGGTATCAAATAATTGGGAAAAGGTGTTCTGGTCCCCTATCGAGATCGGCAACTAACCTGTCAGGTATTCAGACAGATAACGAGGACCTGAAAGAAAAAATTACTTATGTGTTGATGTCTATTCCGATGGTTTTTCGCCTGAGCTGCGCAGATTGACGATCTTCTTCAAAAGGTCGAACCAGAAGGGGGCTCCCAAAGAAATGGCAATGGACGTAATGATCCATCCCAGCACCTTTACCAGCCAGTCAT
>JAGQXH010000769.1 GCA_020436695.1 Lewinella sp.
CCATATGTTTTTCTTCAACTTTAAAACCCACTGGTATTTTTACATCCGGTAGCGTAGTATCTTCTAAACAAACAGTTTTTTCACATTTCACGCAATGAAAGTGGGCGTGGTCATCGTGGTGATCGTGCTCGGCGCAGTGTTCGGAGCAGGTAGCAAACTTCGGCGTACCGCTATTATCAATAACCTGGTGGATGAGCCCCTTTTCTTCAAAGGTGCGCAGCGTGCGGTAGAGTGTAATACGATCTAAACGGTCGAAGTGCTTTTCGATATCAGCATTGGACAAAGCCCTATGCCCGGCCTCCAGGAATATCTGGAGTACTTTGTCCCGGATTGCGGTAATCCGCAAACCGTGTTGCTGCAATATGGTGATGGATCGACTTGTCATTGGTCTTATATTTCGCCGGGCTAATTTAACAAAAAGCCTGGTTTTCCTCATTTTCTCTTTACTTAAACACCTTTTCTTGCAAGAGTGTTGCATTTTTATTTAAATTTGCAACATTGTTGCATTTGTAGTGTTTCCCAAAGTATAGATACTAAAGCTGTATACATGTTGCGTGCCGAAAGACTTGTTTTTACCTATCCATCCGGACCGAAACTGGAATTCCCGGATATCCGATGCCAACAGGCTGAGCAGGTTTTACTACTTGGACAGTCAGGTAGTGGAAAGACCACCCTCCTGCAATTACTCGGAGGGCTGAGAAAACCGGATGCGGGGCAGGTGGTCATCGGAGATACGGTGATTAATCGATTATCCACGGGAACTCTCGATCGCTTCCGGGGTCGTCAGCTGGGGATCATTTTTCAGACGCCCCATTTTGTTCGTGCCTTAAGCGTGGAAGACAATCTTTTACTGGCCCAGCGGCTAGCTGGTCAATCATCTGACCGGGGAAGGGTAGCGGAGTTATTGCAACGCCTGGACATCCCCCAAAAAGCCAGTGTCCGGCCGGATCAACTCAGTGTAGGGGAGCAACAGCGGGTGGCTATTGCGCGGGCGCTGGTCAACCGGCCGCTATTGATTTTGGCGGATGAACCCACTTCGGCACTGGACGACAAAAATGCCGCGCAGGTGGTAGCACTATTATCCGAACAAGCGACGGCCGATGGGGCCACTTTACTGATCGTGACTCATGATCAACGGCTTAAAGATAAATTTTCCAAACAGATCCATTTATGAACTTATTATTCCTGAGTTGGAAGAATCTCATCTTCAAACCACTGGGCAGCTTGCTGAGCCTGGTGCTTTTTGCCCTGGGTATCGGTCTGATCTCGCTCCTGTTGTTATTACAGCAACAACTACAGGATAATTTCGAGCGGAATCTGGCCGGGATCGACCTGGTGATCGGAGCCAAGGGCAGTCCGTTGCAATTAATGCTGAGCAGTATGTATCACATCGATGCGCCCACCGGAAATATTAGCCTGAAGGCGGCCAAACCATTCCTTCGGCCGGATCATCCGGTAGTGGGGCAAGCCATTCCATTGTCTTTGGGTGATAATTATCGCGGCTACCGCATCGTCGGTACCATCCCGGAAATAATCAATTGCTATCAGGCCGAACTGGCCGAAGGTAGGACCTGGGCCCGGGATTTTGAGGTCAACCTGGGGGCAAAAGCGGCAGCCGATCTGCAATTGGAGATTGGCGACCGGTTCAAAAGTTCCCACGGCTTCACTACCGAGCCAGGCATGGACCACGAGCACGACCAATCTTTCGAAGTGGTGGGCATACTGGCACCCAGTGGAACAGTACTGGACCAATTGATCCTAACCACCAACCAAAGTTACTGGCTGACGCACAGCCACGAGTCGGAGGAGGATCATGAAACGCCGGTGCCGGTGGCTGCCGGGGAACAACCCGAAGAGGATCATGAGCGCGAAGAAGAATCGGAAGAGCATCACCCCCATTCGGAGGAAGCTGGAGAGGAACATCACCATCACGTAGCGGCCGGTCCTTTGCGTCCGCTGCTGGAAGAGGACGATGATGAGGCCATTACCGCTTTACTGGTTAAATACAAGACCCGGAATTTCCAGGCCCTCAACATGCAACGTAATATCAATGAAAATACGGATTTACAGGCGGCTACGCCGGCCATCGAGATCAACCGCCTTTTTAATCTGATCGGCAGCGGCGAGCAGGTACTGCGTGGCGTGGCCGGAGTGATCATTGTGGTTTCGGGGCTAAGCATTTTTATTTCCCTTTTTTCTTCCTTACGGGAACGCCGATACGAACTAGCCCTGATGCGGGTAATGGGAGGCAGCCGGTCGCGGCTCTTCCTACTGATCATTTTGGAGGGCCTCTTGCTTGCTGCCTTGGGTTATGGTATCGGTCTCTTGCTGAGTCATGCCGGTATGTTCTGGATCGCCCATTCGATGGAGGATGCTTACCGTTATACTTTTTCCGCCACCCAATTTTTAGCGGCGGAAGGGTGGCTCCTGTTGGGGGCTTTGCTGATCGGTTTCCTGGCATCGGTCATACCGGCTATGCAGGCAGCCAAAACGGATATCGCTGATACCCTGGTAATTAGATAATAAACGACTACTAGAGCTTATGAGAAAAATAAGATCATCGCGCTTTTTTAGCTGGGACCTGGACTTTTTGGGATTCTCCGCTTCTTTCCTATGTGCCATACACTGCCTGGCTCTGCCATTCCTTTTATCGCTGGGCCTTTTCGGAGGCCTGACCTGGCTGCATCATCCGGTGGTGGAATGGAGCCTGATCAGTACGGCAGTGCTGATCGCCGGTCCGGCCTTATATCGGGGATACCGTCAGCACAGGCGATCACGACCGCTGTGGATAGCAGCTGTTGGGTTCGGATTGCTGGCGCTCAGTAGATTATTGATTGCCGACGAGCATTTGCTTACAGCGGCCGGTGGATTGCTGATCGCTACGGCGCACTGGTTCAACTGGAAGTACGGTAAATGTGAGATCCGGCCGGAGACTCAACAGGAGGTTGAAGCGCAAGGTGATCCGCTGACCCAAAGCATGACAAAAAAGCAATTTGAGGTGGGAAAAGTACTGGTCATTCTTTTGTTGCTGACCTTTCTGCTAAGTATTAAAAGTATCTGTGTGCACCCGCAAAAGTCGCTGGAACGGTCGGACGTGCTGGAGTTGGTCTGGAACCGGTAGGTAGATCAGATATTCGGCGTATGGTTCTTGATGCTTGGTAGGTTCATCCAATAATCTAACTTTCTAGAGACCCCAACCATATGAAAAAGAAAATAACGATCTTATTACTGGGCTTGCTGGCGGCTTGTTCCCATCCCACTCCGGATCAACAGCCGGAAGCTGTTCAGCAAGATGTATTGGTCGATGAGGCCGCCCTGCAACAAAACGAACCGGATATAGAGATCCTGCCACCGCTGGATTCCACTGCCTATGCCTGGGAGGACGGCTATCTGATCCTGCCGTGGGCGACGCTGGCCCGGGTAGCATTTAAGTGGACTTACAGTGAGGTAGTCAACCAGGATGTACCTTTCCCGGTCTTCAGTTCGGAACTCAAAGTACTGGACGGGCAGCAAGTACAGGTATCCGGCTATGCCATCCCGCTGGAAGAGACCGGAGCCGAAACTTTTGTGATCCTGTCCGCTTTTCCTTACTCGCAGTGTTTTTTCTGTGGGCAGGCCGGGCCGGAGTCGGTGATCGATATTTTGTCGGGTTCCAGACTGCCCCACTTACCGATGGACAAAAAGACGACTTTCCGCGGCCGCTTACGGCTGAATGATGATGACCTGCGGTATTTGAATTATATTTTGGAGGAAGCGGAATTGGTGGAGTGAGCAAATATATATGAATTTTTTTTAGCTTTATCAGGGTATGCGGCTCACTTTCGGAAATATAAATTGATTACGGACAAAGCGGATATTGACGCAATAGCTTCTATAGGAGGAGTTGCGGCAATACGATGTTCATGGCCATTTGCGGCCCACGCGCGGAGGAAAGAATCAAGCGAATCGCGGAGCGAATCAGGTCAAAGCCTGGGATTGGAAAACTGCGCCGGGCTAATTTTTCGCCTGGTTTGAGAGCTTCGAACCAGGAAGACCAAATGA
>JAGQXH010000076.1 GCA_020436695.1 Lewinella sp.
GCCGTTTTTTTCGGCATCCCATTACTTTGTTGCTCTTACTCCATGTAGCCTGGGTATTGATCACTACAGTCACGTCCGGTCTGTTCCTGGTATCCTTTAAGTTTGCACTGGCCAAGATCTGGTATGTAACGGTCTTTTATTTTCTGGCCGGCCATGTGCTGCAGCGTGAAAAGGATGTGCGAACTTATTTCTGGGTCATTTTTCTTCCTTTGATGTTTACTGTGCTGGTTACGCTGGTACGCCACAGTGCCTATGGTTTTTCCTTTATGGATGTGCACCGGGTGTTGCATCCCTTTCAGCGCAATCACGTCAATTATGCCGCTACACTGACCCTCTTCTTTCCGATGGTCTGGCTGTCTGTAGCCTGGTATCATCGCTGGTCGAAGAGATGGTGGATCATTGTTGGTTCAGTAGGGATACTGCTGATCGCGATCTATTTATCATATACCCGGGCCGCCTATGTAGCGCTGGCTATCGCGCTGGGCGCTTACTTCATTATACGCTTTCGGTTGATGCGATATGTATTAAGTGGAGCGTTGCTGGTTACGATACTGGGCGTAATGTACATGGCGCGTGGCAATCATTATCTGGAATATGCCCCGAACTACGACCGCACTGTCAGCCATTATCAATTTGATAATTTGCTGGAAGCTACCGCAAAGGGAGAGGATATTTCCACTATGGAGCGGGTTTATCGTTGGGTAGCCGGTTTTTACATGTTTAAAGATCAGCCAGTGCTGGGGTATGGTCCTGGAAATTTTGTAAATTTTTACCGACCGTACACGGTCACCAGTTTCACTACCTATGTCAGTGATAATGAAGAACAATCGGGCATTCACAGTTATTATCTGCTGGTATTGGTGGAACAGGGCGTGCCCGGTTTGCTCCTTTTCCTGCTGCTAAGTTTCTATGTTTTGATTAAAGGAGAGGATATCTATCACCGTTGCCGGGATCGGGGACGTAAACGCATTGTCCTGATGGTGCTTATGACTACCGTAGTGATCGATTCTTTTCTTCTGATCAACGATCTTATCGAAACGGATAAAGTGGGTTCTTTTTTCTTCCTGGCCATGGCCATATTGGTGAATCAGGATCTGAAGAACAGTGAGTCGGCAGACGGTAGTATTTAGTCGATAGTCTGTCTCGCCATTGCTGAAAATAAACGAACTGTTCCGGTTGGTGTTAAAGCGTGTATCCATCACACTCATTAGCGGGTTATCTCGAAAACTGCCGACTATCGACTGACAACTAAAACAATCATGAAAGATCTGATCCGCCGTATTCGCGCTACCTGGTATCCCAATGAGTATCATGGCTGGGGGCTGCATAAAAATTACTTCGAAGGCTGGTATTACAAGATTGTTGATCCCACAGAGCGGTATGCCTTTGCGGTTATTCCCGGAATTTCGATGAGCCCGGAAGGAATACAAAAGGCTTTCATTCAGAGGCTGGATGGAAAGGCATGCACTTCGGATTTTCATCATTTTCCAGCCGCATCTTTCCAGCCTGCAGACGATCGTTTTGAACTGAGTATTGCGGATAATTCCTTTTCCGCAGAAAGGATACAGCTTAATTTGCCGGAATTACAGGGTACCTTACATTTCCATTCACTTTATTCTTGGCCCAAAATGCTCGGTGCACCCGGCATTATGGGATGGTATTCGTTTGTCCCTTTTATGGAATGTTATCACGGCGTGGTGAGTATGGATCATCAGTTGGAAGGGCGTTTAACAGTGTATGGCAAAACGGTTGATTTCACCGGTGGCCGGGGGTACATGGAAAAAGACTGGGGACGATCTTTCCCCAGTAGCTGGATCTGGACCCAGAGCAATCATTTCGACGCCGACCGGCGCATATTCCTAATGGCTTCAGTGGCCAGAATCCCCTGGGTGGGCAGCTATTTCATCGGATGTATTGTCGGATTTTTACTCGATGATCGGCTATATCGTTTCGCCACATATACCGGGGCAAAGATGCAGATTGCATTGGAAGAAAAACGCGTTCATTTGACTTTTAAAGATAAAAAATACCGGCTACAGATCACTGCCGAACAAGGAAGTACCGGTGCGCTCGTGTCTCCTATTTCCGGAGATATGACCGGTAAGGTGAATGAAAGTATGCAGGCGATACTGGATGTAACACTTTCTGCCGGCACCGAAATTCTTTATCAGGGCAGTGGGCGTAATGCCGGGCTGGAAGTAGCCGGCCCGGTGGAGGAACTGGTGGAGGGAGCTAAATAAAAAGGTGGATAAAATTGCCCGGATGTAGCTGACTTTCGGCATTTCATAAAATGATAACTATCACTTTTTATTCATGTAGCCCTAAGAGTATAAAATCAGAAATACGATTACCTTTGAAGCAGAAAATGGAACCTTTCCTTGACCCTAAACGATCTTTATAGCTCTGACCATTAGCCAATAAATTTTCTCTCACTCAATCAGCTAATGTATCATGGCAGATTCAAGAAGAGCTTCCAGCCTGGTTTTCAAACGAATGGAGCGGGTTGTAGACAGTCAGCAACGCATCATCTACTTCCTGCTGAGTATTCTCATCGCACTTTGGATCACTCACGGACTAAAGGATGACAATTTCACCTTACCGCAGATCTATGTGCTTTTCCTACTATTTTTCTCCATCGGTTTATGGGTAACAGAGGCCATTCCACCTTTCGCTGTGGGTATAATGATCGTCGGTTTCCTCGTGTTTTTTCTTGGAAATCCCGAGATCAATCACCCCGATGGTCCAAATTATATCCGGGTGGAAACGTTTGTCCACACCTGGTCGAATAGTGTGATCTGGCTCATGCTGGGAGGCTTCTTTCTGGCCGAAGGCATGAAGAAGACCGGGTTGGATTTCGACGTTTTCAAATTCTCCATATCCAGATTTGGCGACAATCCGCGTTATATCCTGCTGGGTATCATGCTGGCCACGGCCTGTGCTTCCATGGTGATGTCCAATACCGCCACTACGGCCATGATGATCGCCTCGGTAATGCCTTTGCTGCGGGAATTAGACGATGACGCACCCTTTGCCAAATCCCTATTACTGGGTATTCCCGCCGCAGCCGCCATTGGTGGTATGGGCACTATCATCGGCTCTCCACCTAATGCCATTGTTGTGGATGCCATCAATCATATTCAGAATACCACCTTTGAAATTGGCTTCCTGGAGTGGATGTTATTCGGCATCCCCATTTCGGTTATCCTGATCTTTATCTTCTGGTGGATATTGCTAAAAAAATATACGCCTAAAGTCGGGAAGATCGACCTGACCGTCTTTCAACAGGATAATAGTTCAGAAGGTGAGGAACCGGACGGGCGGGATTATCGTTTAAGAAAAAAGATCGTGTTGGGCGTGCTGGTTGTCACCATCCTGCTGTGGCTTACCGGAAAGATCCATGAAATACCCACGGCGGCGGTTTCCGGTATTCCCATTATCGTTTTGACGATGCTCAGTATCATTTCCGGGGAGGATGTCCGGCAACTCCCCTGGGATACTCTGATGTTGGTAGCCGGTGGTCTGTCGCTGGGACTGGCTATTCAGGAAACCGGACTGGCTACCTACTTCGTGGGGGAGCTGCAGGGCGTAAAATTGGAGCATTGGATGTTAATCATCATTTTTGCGATGGCCACCATCATATTCTCCAATATTATGAGTAATACGGCCACGGCGACTATCCTGATCCCCGTGGCAAGCTTATGGGGAGGAAGTAATCCGTTGGTACTGCCGTTGGTGATCGGCCTTTGTGCTTCCTGTGCCTTGTTCCTGCCGGTATCTACGCCTCCGAATGCGATCGCTTTTAGTACCGGAAAACTGGAGCAGGCTGATTTTCGCCTGGGTGGTATTACGATCGGGTTAATTGGACCGGCATTGATCATCTTGTGGGTATTGCTGGTGGCGGGCTGGCTTATTTAAATATATGGTGATGTGGTGATATAGTGATATGGTGAAAGGAAAATCCACTCACTACATCACCACATCTCTATATCACCACATTGCAAACATATGCGATTTACCAATCTATTCGGAAGAACTTTACGGGAAGACCAGAAAGACGCGGACGCCGTGTCGCACAATCTGCTGGTTCGGGCTGGTTATGTACGCCAACTGGCAGCCGGGATCTTTTCATACCTGCATTTCGGCCAGCGGAGCCTACGGAAGATCGAACAGATACTACGCGAAGAAATGGACCGTATCGGTGGTGATGAGATCTGTATGCCGGTAGTGCATCCGGCGGAGATCTGGCAGCAAACCGGTCGCTGGCAAAATATCGACGAATCGATGGTCCGGTTCAGGGATAGGAGCGAACGTGATATGGTACTGGCCATGACGCACGAAGAAGTAGTGGCTGAGCTGGCATCCCGGGAGATCGACTCCTACAAGCAACTGCCCAAGCTGGTTTATCACATTCAGACCAAGTTTCGGGATGAAGCGCGGGCCCGAGGCGGCCTGATCCGCGTGCGGGAGTTTACCATGAAAGACAGCTATTCACTGGATACCGATGTGGAGGGTTTACAAAAACAATATCAGGCCCACTACGATGCCTATTTTCGCATTTTCCAACGGGCCGGCCTGCCGGTGATCGCCATATTGAGCGATACCGGGATGATGGGTGGTAAAGTAGCCCATGAGTTTATGTACGTAAGCCCGGTGGGCGAGGATACCATCTTCATTTGCGAGGAGAGTGGATATATGGCCAATAAGGAGGTGGCCGCTATCCGAAAGATCTACGAAGGAAAGGCACCTTTAGCATTGGAAAAAGTACTGACGCCACAGAAGAAAACCATTGCCGATCTGGCAGACTTCCTACAGATAAAGGCGAGTGATACCGCTAAGGTCGTTTTTTATACCGGGCAGGTCGAGGGTGAGGAAAAACTGATCATGGCATTGGTGCGTGGAGATATGGAAGCCAATCCGGTTAAGATCCAAAAGCTGGGCAAGATATCCAATATGGAACCGGCTACCGAAGCCGCCATTACAGCCGCCGGTGCCGTACCCGGCTATGCTTCTCCTATGGGTATTGATCGTAGTAAAACGCTGGTGATTGCCGATGAGTTGGTAGCCCGGACTAATAACCTCGTAGCTGGTGCCAATGAGTTAGATCATCACTATCTGAATACCTGCCATGGCCGGGACTATGAGGCAGATATCATTGGTGATATTGTCACCGCCTTCGACGGAGCGCCCTGTCCGATATCTGCGGAAGATTCGGGTAATATACTCCGGTCTGTACGCGGCATTGAGATCGGCAATATTTTCCAATTGGGTACCAAATACACAGAAGCTCTGGGGGCTTTTTACATGGATGAGAACGGCCGGCAGCAGCCCATTGTAATGGGATCTTACGGCATTGGTGTAGGCCGTTTATTGGCTTGCCTGTGTGAAGAATACCACGATGACCGGGGACTGATGCTGCCGCTCAGTGTAGCTCCCTATCAGGTGCATCTGGTGGGGTTGCTGGATAATGAAGATACCATGGTTGCTGCCGAAAAACTCTATGAGGAACTACAAGCCTCAGGGATTGAGGTGATCTTCGACGACCGGCCGAAAAAGATGGCGAGTCCGGGTGTGAAATTCTCAGATGCGGATCTGATCGGAATTCCCATCCGGATCACCGTCTCCAAAAGGGCATTACAGGAGAATTGTGTGGAATTTAAGTTGCGCCAGGAGGAAGATCGTTCATTGGTAGCGATAGATGGGATTGTAGCTAAAGTGAAAACAATAGTTAAAGAAGTGATTTTATAGAAGACTAACGATCAATTTGTTGCCAGTTGATCAGTTGCCGGTTAGTCAACTGATCAACCGGCAACTGGCAACAGCTCCTTATGTGATAGCATGCTGATTTTAAACATCTCAGGCCATAGTTTAAAATCCGGGATGACTTGTGTTAGCTAGCCCAGTTTGTTTTATCACGCATTGACGGTATTCAACACCCTATCCTCCCGCGTAAACAACTGATACAATACCGGCACCAACAGCAACACAAAAGTGGTAGAAGTAAGCAAGCCGCCGATAATCGTCCAGCCCATAGGTGCCCAGAGCGAACCACCACTCAGCGTGAGCGGCAATAAGCCGAGAATGGTAGTCAGCGTAGTGGCCAGGATGGGCGTAAATCGTACTTCTGCTGAACGTTTGGCGGCTTCCAAGACAGAGGCCCCTTCTTCCATCAGTTTGTTGGCATAATCCACCAGTACGATGGAGTTGTTGATGGCAATGCCAATGAGACTGGTAAGACCGATAAAGGCCGTGAAAGAAAAAGATATGCCGGTGATCAGCAGGGCAAGAATAGAGCCGATGATGGCCAGCGGTAAGGCGGAGAAAATGATCAAAGGCTGGGTGAACGAGCGGAACTGAATGATCAATACACCCAAAATCAGCAGTAGGGCCATTACCGAGGCCATGCCCATACCGCCGAAAGATTCATTGCGGCTTTCCAGGTCTCCTTTGAAGGTATAGGAATAGCCCTTTTCCCAGTTCAGATCATCCAATCTGGTCTGGATGGGCGCTATCACATCGTCCAGGTTGTAACCCTGCTCCAGATCGGCAAGTATAGTGGCCGTACGATCATTATCCAGGTGAGTGATCAGGCTCGGTGTCTCCCTAAACTGAATACTTGCCACCTGATGTAGCGGTACAAAACGGCCACTGAGTGAAAGTACGCTCAGGCGATCAAAATCTTCCAGTTGAAAATCCGAACCGGCCGTGTATCGCAGCACGATGTCGTAATCTTCTGCCTGCTTATCGCGAAAAGTGCCGACAGTAGTGCCATTCACAAAACTCCGGATGGTTTTATCGATCGAGAAGACGGGTACACCCAACATCATGGCTTTTTCCCGATTGATATTGAATTGCAGATCTACTGCTTTATTGCGGATAGGATTGTCTACATTGATCGCACCGGGGGTAGCGCTAACAATGTTTTCAACTTCCCGGGCGTAGTGTTCCAGCGGCTCTAGTTCATCGCCGAATATTTTTATCGCTATGGGCGCTTCTGATGGTGGCCCTTGCACGAATTCGCGTACATCGATGCGGGCGTTATTGTAGCCGGCGAATTCACTTCGAAGTTCATTCAGGATGCGATAGAATTCATCTACGTCATATTCTTTCAGTACGACAAACACTTCACCGAAGGTGCTGGAATAACTTTTCGGCATAACGTTGTAATAGATCCGGGGATTTCCGTGCCCGATGTTGGACGTATAATGTTTTACTTCCGGATGTTCGCCTAACACATCCTCTACGTAGTTGATCACGTCTTCGGTGGCGTCGAGATTACTTCCTTTCGGTAATTCGACTGTAATGCGGAACTGGGGTTTCTCGGCCTTTGGGAAAAAGCTGACCCCGACAAGTGGAAACAGGGAGAGCGCACCCACCAGGCTCAATACAGCCAGCGCGACCGTTGTTTTCGGATGCCCCGTCACCCAATTCAGCAACTTGTGGTACGGGCCGTCGATAAATCGATTGATCAGGCGGAAAGTAGCGGTTTCATCATTACGGGCGCTACTTTTTTCCTTCAGTAATTTACTCGCGGCGTAGGGCGTAAGGGTAATGGCCACGATCAGGGAAGCAGCAAGTGTCGCAATTACCGTTACCGGCAGTGCTTTGATAAATGCCCCGGTAACTTCCGGCATCATAACGATCGGGATGAAGGCCAGGATAGTGGTAAGCGTAGCACTGGCCATTGGTGCCAGCAATTGCTGGGTGCCTTTAACAGCGGCCTCTTTTCTGGAATATCCCTCCTTGAGGAAGCGCTCGATATTTTCAATAATGGCGATGGAGTTATCCACCAGCAGGCCCAGGGCTACTACCAGACCGGCGATGGACATTTGCTGTAAAGCAAAGCCACTTTGGTCCACTACCCAAAGTCCCATCAGGATGGAAAGAGGAATGGCCATCATCACGAGAGAAGCAGAACGCCATCCCAGGAGCATGAAGATGATCAGACCGACCAGTATAATACCCTGCACCAGATTATTGAGAAAACCACTCACCCGTTCTTCCACACCTTCCGACTGGTCAAATACGTATTCGGCCCGGATCTGATCCGGAAAGTCCATGGCGGCAATGTCTGCTTTAATAGGCTCGCTGACGTCAAAAATATTATAGCCGTCTTTTTGCTGCACATTCACGAATAAGGCCTTTTCTCCCTGATAGCGGGCCAGCCAGCGTTCATCTTCGTACGCAAAATAGACCGAGGCAATATTTTTCAGGTACACCACTTTACCTTCGAATACGCCGACAATGGTATTGGCGATCTGGTCAAGCTCATCGTAAGCACCGGAAGTTTTTATGTTGAAAAGCTTATTGGACACCTTAACGGCTCCACCCGGAATATTGGCATTATTGCTCTGAATGGCCCGCTCGATATTGTCCAGCGAGATGTTCATTTCCGTCATCTTCACCGGATTCAGGGCAATACGGACTTCCTGTTCCGGATAGGCCTCGATCTCTACTTTTTTCACACCGCTTACATCTTCGATCATATCTTTCACGCGTTCCGCCTCTGCTTTCAGGAGGCTATAGGGCGCTTCATCGGACACCAACGCGATCTGTAAAATATTGACGGTGTTGGTTGTGATCTGACGAGCTTCCAGGGCATAAAGATCTTGAGGTAACTTGGGGCGTACCTGATTGAGCTGCCGTTGTAGTTCGTCAAATTTTTTGTCCGTATCAGTGCCGAAGTTGAATTCAACCTGCGTAACCGCAACTCCATCCCGGATGAAAGTCTGCATTTCCTTAATATCATCCAGCTCGTTGATCGCATCCTCCAGCGGATCGACCACCTGGCTTTCGATATCTTCCGGACTAGCTCCCGGATAAACAGCCGTCACAAGATCGTTGGGTACGTTCAATGCCGGGTCTTCCCGCTGGGGCATACTCAGAAAGGAACCCAGACCCATCACCAATAGAAAAGCAAAGGCGGTGAGGGTGAGTTGATAATTGTCTATGGAAAACTTGGGAATATTCATGATTCGGATAGATTAGTCTTCAGTCACTAGTCGGTATGTCGTCAGTCAGGCTTTAAGTCACTTATGCCTCAGCCAGGTTATTGGCACGGACTTACAACTTATGACTGACCGACTTACGACTTTATTGATTGCTGGTTACCAGATCGGATTCTTCCAGATAGCCATTTCCGCGGACTACCACCTGTGTTCCGGGCGTAAGCCCTGCACTCAACAGGATCTGGTCTTTTTCGATCTTGAAGATCCGGACGTTGGTGGAAACAGCCTTGCCGTTTTCGATGGTAAATACCTGGCCGGTCTGCTCATCGGCACCTACCAATGCATCAATGGGAATAGCTACCAGATCTTCGCTGGCCTTGGTATGGATATTGACAGTACCGATAAAACCGGTGAGCAGTTGACGGCCTTCTGCCTGCACTTCGATCTCTACTTCGAAAGTACCGGTGTACGGATCAGCCATGCTGGCCACTTCCCGGACAATACCTTTAAAGGTGTGATGTGGGTATGCATCGAAATCGATACTGGCTGGGTCTCCCAACTGAATGAAAATAATGTCTTTATCGGTGACGTTCACGCGGATGATCGGGGCTTTATCCTCAGAGCCGAACAGGAATACGGGGGTGCCCGGGCCAACCAGTTCGTTTACCTCCGCTACCTTTTTCAGGATGACGCCATTGGCCGGAGCAGTGATCGTGGAATGGCGCAGATTAAACTGGGCGATATCTACGTTTTGTTTGCTGAACATAAGGCCCTTTTCGGCGGCTGCCAATTGGTTGCGGGCATTGTCCAGTTGGACTTCGGCATTTTGCAGCTGCTCCAGGGTAGCTACGCTATCTTTATATAGGCCCTGGGCATTGGCGTAGTCCCGCTCGGCCAGCTGCAGCGCCAGTTTGGCATTTTCGATGGTAATGGCAGCCTGTTCTTTTCCGATCTCTGCTTGCTGGCTTTGCGCCCGGATCTCATCCAGTTCAAGTTCGGCCAGCGCTTGTCCGTTGCGGACCTGTTGTCCTTCCCGAACGTATATCTTTTTGATGATACCGCCGGTTTTGAAGCTTAGTTTGGCTTCTTCACTGGAAGACAGCCTACCGCTGGCAAATACTTCGTGCTGATAGGTAATGGGCGTGGCGGTGGTGGTTTCCACCGGCTTGGCAATTGTTTTCGTTTGGTCGGCCTCGGGAGCAGTCGGTTCACCGCAGGCGATAAGTAGTATACTCAATACGGCTGAAGGTATCAGTAAGGTGCGAATAGTGCGTTTCATTGTTGTATGTTGTGATGTAACGATATTGTGATATTGTGATGTGGTGATATTGTGATGTAGTAAGTGTCACTCACTATATCACCACATCACCATTATTGAGCCGTTGCTCTTTCCAATTCTGCCTGACGGATCAGTAGATCATAATGGGCGATAATTTCACTTTCCTGAGCGTTGGTCCACTGGGTACGGGCATTGGTCAGCTCGATCAGGTTGGCCTGTCCCTGGCGGTACTTGATCTCTACCAGTTCATATGCCCGCTCGGCTGCTGCTGCTTCCGCTTCGGCCTGATCGATCTGCGCCTGTGCGGACTCAATGGCGTAATAAGCCTGTACAACCTGTAAGCCGATCTGCCGTTGGGCTTCTTCTTTCTTTTTTTCCAGTTCCAGTTTGGCGATCCGGGATTGCTGCACTTTGGCTCCCGTTGGCGCGTTAAAGAGGCTCCAACTCATTACCACAGAGCCCATCACGAAATCTGCGTCCCGGTTGATGTCATACCCTGTGCCCTGGATGCCGTAATCGACTACCAGATTCACCTGCGGCAGGCGACTACCTTTATTCATACTCACCTGATCATCGGCGACGGAGAGATAGTGGTTCAGTTGCTGTAATTCCTGCCGGTTGTGAGTGGCCTGTATCTGAGCTTCTTCCAGGTCTAATGTAACGGTTGGGAGGATAGTTGCCGGATCGATGTTTATTTCTGAGGTGTAGTCGCGATTCAGCAGGAAATTGAAATAGGCCTGTGCCACTTTCTTATTTTTAATGGCTTCTGCCAATTGTTGCCGGACCTTTTCTACCTCGGCCCTTGCCTGATAAACTACGTCCATCGTGACTTTGTGATTACGCTGCAGGCTTTCGGTAGTACGCAGATTTTCCTGCGTGAGCGCCAGGGCATTTTCGTAGATACCAACGGCCACTTCTGCTTTGCCATAATTATAGTAGGCGGTTTTTACTTCCTTGATCAGCTCCTGCCGGTAAATGTCCACAGAGGTACGCTCAACTTCCGTCAGATGTTGTTTGATCCGGTGATTGTGCAGGATGCTGTTGTTGAATACCGGCATGGCTACACGTACCTTGGTCTCCTGTTCACTTTCCCGCAGGAAATTGATCGATTCATTCGGGATCGTCGGATATTCGGGTATGATGGGATAATCCGGGCTGGCGGAATGGGCAATGTTGTTCAGCAAATTAAGATTCTGGTAGGCCGGGTTGACCAGATCACCTACTGGTATGTCAATAGTTCGACCGCCGCGGGCCAGGGAGTAACGCGCTTCCAGCGATAGTTGCGGCAGGAACATTTGCCGGGCTTCTTTGAGCGCAGCCAGGCTTTTTTCGTAGGAGTAGCCTTTTTGCTGTAAGGCCAGGTTATTATCAAGCGCCTGCTGTACGTATTGTTCCAGCGAGTTGTGTTGCGCTCCGGCGGTAATAGTGACAAAACTAAAAAAAACAAACAGTCGGATAATTCGATGTATCATCTTGAAAGATTTTCAATGTTGATACAAAGGTGAGGCAGAAAGACAGGCCAGTCCAGCGGCTTTGGCTGAATCGTAGAATGTAAGGGTTGAATCGTAAAAGACGGCTATTAGAACGGGTATTGTAATGCGAGCGGAGTCGAGGCGTTGGCCCGAGCGGAGTCGAGGCGTTGGCCCGAGCGGAGTCGAGGGCCTACTGATCCAAAATATCCCATCGCTCGCTATCCGAATCCGGGGCTTGTTGCATATCGCGGAGAAAATGAGGACTTTCCAGAAAGAGGATGCCGAATATCGCAATAGTAATACCGAAGACCGTCATTCCCAGCACAACCGCCCAGGCGTTCTGGCTATCCCGGATGAGCGAAACCATAAAGATCAGCCAGGTAATTCCACCGAGGATCAGCAGCACCTGAAAAGCGATGCGGGCCCACTTCATCCGCATGATCAGGGCAATAGAAAAGAACAGGCAACATGCTCCGCCAACGGAAAAGCCAAAGGCTGCCCACTCCCGATAGCTTGGCCCGTAAGCGTCGTAACGGTTCATATCCAGTATGAACTGCCCTCCGACACCGAGGAGTAACAGACTGACACCCAGTCCTAATATGGCAAACAAAATGTGGAGTCCTATAGGGTTTTTATTCATTAGAACAGAAAGTTACTGGATACTGGAATACGACGTACGGTCGAACATCAATGGCTGAATTCCGGTTTTAATAATAAAAGTAAAGTTATGTTTTTAATAAATCTGTTAATAGCCCTGCTTCCTGTTTTTGGATGGTCCCAGCCGGCTGAACTGCCGGCTGATCAGGAAGAATACTGTAACGAACGATTCAATTTCTGTATGACGTATCCGGAAGATTACTTCACAGAAAGTATATTTTCGGATAATGGAGACGGTGTGACCTTGCGGGCCCAGAACGGCCGCATAGAGGTGAGTGCCCTGGGTGCCTATAATGTGATGAGCTGGACGCCGGAAGACCTCATTAACAGTTACTTTAAGGTAATGAAAGAGAAGCCGATGGAAGTGGAACTACTGGAACTGTACAGCGATAGTTTTACCGGATGGGTCAAAATGCAGTACAACCATGAGATCCAGGCATTTCATGTGTATATGCATCCGGAAGACAATTCTTATACGACTACCATATTCACGGTACCTGCTTCCTCGCCTGAGTTATTGGAACAATTGACCAATTCTGTACAGGTAAGCTTTACACAACCCAGTGTAGCTATCAATAAATAGTAGGTCATTACACTGGTTGAAGCGTTAGGATATATGCTTCAACAAACATGAGTCATCCCGAATTTTCAGAATAAGATCAAGGCCTCAGGGAGAAATTCCTGATTAATATTGATAATCAGCCAGTTGTCGGTTGCCAGTTGCCCGTTTGTCAACTGATTAATCGGCAACTGGCAACGATGCCCAAAAGATAGCATGCTGATTTTTAATCACTTATGGTTCTGTTTAAAAACATGGGATGACTCATGTTGGTTATTATTAATTTCCCCGCCGATTATTATTTATCCAAATGCACATCCATCTGCGGGAATGGTATGCTGACTCCTTCACTGTCAAAAGCTTTCTTTACGTGTTCCTTCATGTAAAAGAAGGTGTCCCAGTAGTCTTCGCTTTTGACAAAGGGGCGGGTAGCCAGGTTGACTGAGCTGTCTCCCAGTTCTGCGACAACCACACCTTGTGCCGGCTCATCCAGAATATAAGGACATTCTTTTCCAACCCTTAAAATGATATCACGAGCTTTGTCGATGCTGTCGCCATAGCTAATGCCGAACGTCAGTTCTACACCGATGATACCCTGCCCGGAAATATTGGTGATCACATTGCTGGTGACTACGCCATTCGGGACGATGATCCTTTTGTTGTCAAGTGTTTTGAGGATGGTGTTGAATACCTGGATCTCTTCTACGGTTCCGGTCTGGCCTCCGCCGACAGTAACGAGATCACCTACTTTATAGGGTTTGAAAACCAACAGTAAAACGCCGCTGGCAAAATGTCCGAGGCTACCCTGTAGGGCCAGACCAATGGCAAAAGCAAGGGCACCGAACATGGCAACAAATGAGGTGGTCTCAATGCCGAACATGCCGGCAACAGAGATCAAAAGCAAAATTTTCAGGCCTACATTGACCAGAGAAGACAGAAACGGCTGAATGGTCTTGTCCATCTTGCTGCGATCCATAGCGCGGCGTGCCAGTTTCGTGATCCAGCTGATGATCCAGAAGCCAAGAATTAAAGTCAGAATAGCGCCGACGACCGTAGGGGCCCAGGAAGTGAATAGTTCCTTTAACTTGTCAACGTCAAATAAAGATTCCATAGGAGGTGTTAATTTTAAAGCTCAAATAATGTGTGATTATAGTTAAAATTTCACTAATACCTATTCTGACGTAGAAAAATTGATCAGGACACGCATTTGCACAAAAAAATCTGCAATCCTTATATTTGTATCCTGGACCATGAGAGAACCAAAAAAGAAATACCACACCCGGGAACAGGCGCTACAGAAACTGCAACGTTACTGTGTGTATCAGGATCGCTGTCACGCTGAAGTGCGTACCAAACTCCTGTCACTGGGCATCTACGGCGATGATCTGGAAGAGATCATTGTAGAACTCATTGGAGAAAATTACCTGAACGAAGAGCGTTTTGCCAGATCCTACGCACGGGGGAAATTTCGGTTCAAATGCTGGGGGCGTATTCGTATTACGCAGGAGCTGAAAAGCCGGCGCATCTCAGATTATCTCATTCGTAAGGCACTGGAAGAGATCGATGAAACGGAATACCGGCAGGCTTTATATGATCTTTTGGAAAAGAAACTGGCACTGATCGGTACAGATAATGACTTTGAGAAAAAGCAAAAACTGGCCGGCTATGCGCAGCGTCGGGGTTTTGAGGGAGCGTTGATCTGGGAAACGGTTGGTGAAGTATTTGATGCGGAACAGCATTGATCCTGGTTTTTTACCCCTTCTTAACCAACTCGAAGAAGATCAAGCATGAGCACGATCAGTACGTATACTCAAATACATCCACCTGATAAGCTTCTCCATTCAGATAATACATGGTTTTTAGAGGATTCCCTCGTCTATCCAGTTCAAACCGGTTGACGAAATGGCTGGTATCTCCCCAGGTGACAATGGTACTCCTTTCGGTAAAACCGTTATACAACCAGGTCTCTTCCGACTCTTCCAGCGCTCCCGTTCCGGTATAGCGTTTTCGCTGGTAATGCGTTCGGTGCTTATCATCATATGTAAATGCCAGTTCTTCTTCCAGCTGTCGTTTTTCCTCTATCAGGATGTATACTTTAACAGATTGCAACAGCCCATCCGGATACCAGGTGTATTCGGACCGACGATCTATGTTTTTCCTGAGATCATGGGAAGTCTTGGCAATGTATTGCTGCTGTTGTACCTGAAACGATTCCCGCCGGGTTAATTGTCCTTCCTTGTCCCGGTCGGCTACCTGATTGAGATAACCATTTGCATCATAGCTGGCCAGGGAGACGGAGCTGTCTTCAAATACTACCCGCTGGAGTCTGCCTTTTGTATCATATTCAGCCTGTACTACCGAAGTATCCCGATCGACGATCACGCTGAATTCGGTGTATTCTCCCAGTTTACGGTCAAACGTCGTAATGTAGGTATATCGGAGGTTGCCATAAAGTAGACTATCCTGATCGGATCTTACCCTATAGGCTCTGGTGGTCAGTTGTTTGACTGCTCCCTGGTATATGTATTGGTGATTATAAAGCCGGAAGGGAAAGAACGTCTCGTAGGTTACTTTGCGGTTGTCTCTGAATAAATAAAAAAGGATAATGACGAGTAACGCAAGTACGAGAGAGCCTGCAAAAGCTCCTTTCTTTCTAAATGCCATATTTTTAGCGGCAAAGATAGTGGACCATTCTATTTAGCGACTGTTCTGGGAAAAGTCTTCTCCCTGGTTTGGTATGTCAGGTATGTTCTTTACTAATTCAATTTGCTGTACTTCAATGGCTGCCTCTTTCTGTTCCTCACCTGATTTTTTGGGCCAGAGGTGGAAACCTCCTTTGGCAAAAGGTGGAATGATCCACGTGCCCCAGATGCCATTTTCATCGACTTTTCCATCATAAATGACGCGATGTGTCGCATAGTATTTTACCATATGGCATTCCATACGCCCAGTGTCGTAATTTCCGGCCCATTGAAAGGTACCGATATCGTCACCACCGGTACCATGAACTTCATTATTTTTAAAATCGAGTGAAAAATACATCATGTGGCGGGAGCAATGCGGACCAAAGGAATACAGATAGAATCCCTCCCATTCTCCGCTCGGGAAAAGGGCATGCGTCTCGGAAGACGACTCGTCATTAGGGGTTTTCATAAGAGAGAAATGTGAAAGTATGATATGTGATTAATGTCGTTGTAGGATCAACTGTATTTGAACCGTTTTTGGTTCCCGATTAGTATAGGAAAGAGAGAATTATTTTGGTGTGAACTCCTGGAAACTAGGAGGATGTGAGTGATAGCAGGGATAACACGGAAGGTGTGAGCAATGCGCTCACACCTTCCATGCAAAAACGTACTATTGTACAACGATCTGCCGGCTGATCAGCTGTTTGCCGATGCGTACCTGCAAAATGTATAAACCACTGGTAAGCTTATCCGTAGCAACTGCCACCGGAGCAATACTGATATCTCCCAATTGCTGCTCCAGCACCGTTTGTCCAACCGTATTGATCAACCGTAGCTGCCCCTGTTGGCCGGCGAAAGGCGAAAGATCAACCCGTAACTCCGTGCGTACCGGATTGGGGAATACCTTTATATCCGGTTTCGGCTGAGCCGTTTGCAAAGCGGGCAATCCGTTTGAACCGATCAGCTCTGTGGAGTTTCCTTCGGAGCACAGGTCGTATGTGCCGTTGATACAGGCAAGTACTTCAGCATAATATTCCACAAATGGTAAACCGATGATATTGCCCACTACCAGATTGGCCTGATGATAAAGATCGGCAATGTCCGGATTACGGGGAAGACCCTGCAGGACGATGGGGGGAATGTCACAATCCAGATCGGCCAGCAGGATATCCCCTACGGTCGGATCCAGTCGCAGTTTGATACCGAGTATCAGCGTTTCGGAGATCAATGGGTTATTCAGTTTGCCGTCCATACCCAGCGGCAGCCCTACCGGCGCACAGTCGCTGCCGTCTACCAGAAAATCGGTACGGATCAGGGGCCAGGCTTTGCCGCCGCCATTGGGCATCCAGCCCAGGAGGCAGGCAGCACCGTCGGCGGTAACGGTGAGGGAATGGCGTCCCAAGCGACCGATAGTAAGTGGATCGGCCAGTGCATCGCCGTCGAGGTCGACGGACAGGGCCTCTTCGAGTAATTCCAGTTTGCTTTGCTCGATGGTTTGTGTACAGTTACTGGTGTTGCCGCAGGCATCGCTTACCGTCCAGGTGCGTTCGATCAGGCAATCCCAGCCGCAATCTCCGGACAATACGACATCTGCAAAATCATAATCCGGGTCCGGATCACAATTGTCCATAATGCTGGGGATACCGGCTTGTTCCGGACTGTTGTCGCAAGTGACGGTGATGGTCGGCGGGCAGGAGATCTCCGGTGCTGTTTCGTCCACTACAGTGATCACCTGTTCGTGAACAGTTGTATTACCACAGGCATCGGTAATAGTCCAGGTACGGGTTTCTTCGTAGCTGTAAGCACTACAGTCCTTGCTGGTTTGTGTAGAGGAGATAGATAATTCTACCGTGGGTTCCGGATCGCAATTGTCGCTAACTTCCAGGCTGGGTACTTCGGGTACAGCATCACAGCTGACCGTAATATCTTCCGGGCAATTCAGACATTGGGGGGCTATTTCGTCAATTACCGTTATTACCTGGCTGTGCGTAGTC
>JAGQXH010000770.1 GCA_020436695.1 Lewinella sp.
TTGCTTTTGAAGTATTCCGTCAACCCACGGCAGATTTTGAGTACATCGCCAATGAATCGGCCAATGTGATCGGTGATGTGCACTTCATTAACCTTTCCACTAATGCAACCGCTTATACCTGGGATCTCGGTGATGGTACCGTCACTACACAATTCGAGCCGGTCCATGAATACGATATCAACCGGGACATTACGGTTCGACTGGTGGCCACCAATGAGAATGACGGGCAGTTTGCCTGCCGCGATACGGTAGAAAAACCGGTGCAGCCGGAATGGATCGTCAGTTTTGAAGTACCGAATGCTTTTTCACCGGACTATGGTGATCCGGCTGTGCGGGTATTTGGCGCGGTAGGTTCCGGGGTCGCTTCCTATAGCTTGCGGGTATATTCCCCTTACGGTACGCTGTTATGGACTACTAATGAATTGACCGAAGATCAACCCTCCGGCCGCTGGACCGGAGAGTATCCTGATGGTAAAGCCGTGCCTCAGGGGGCTTATACCTGGGAAGCACAGGTGGAGTTTGTCAGTGGGCAGCGGGTGCACCGGGAAGGGACGGTGACGGTGTTGCGATAGCTAAATAAAAGTTCTAGGATAAATGCGAATTATATGGATCCGTGCTGACTTAACAACTGATAGATGACAAACGCCAGGAAGCTTTCATCGTGGTTGAGAAGTCTTACCCGGTTGTTATTCATATGGATCAGGCTCTTAAGAATGAAGAGCTTGTTTTTGTCAGGTGTGGTAAAGGGACCTGTGATGAGCCGGTGTTTCGTGTCAAAGTCATTGTCGAGCCACTTGATGTGTTTTAACCATTGCTTTTCAGCGGCTTCCAGTTCATCAGGCTGAAGCCGAAGGTAGTATACTTCAAAAAGCTGATAAAATACAGTGTATTGTTGTTTGAAAGAGCGCTCGAAAGTTTCCAGGAGTAGCTTATTTTTTTGCTCCTTGCTAAGGGTGTCATCCGGAAATAACACGTGCCCGCTTTGTAGCCAATCGTACCAAATATCCCGATATAATAAAATGGCACCTCGCTCACCCAGATCGAGAGTTCGGAGCAGCATAAGATTCATTTTTACACTGATCAGCAGAGCAGAGGAATAGCCGCTGTTAATTATGTCTTTCAATTGTGTAAAGACAAAAGTTGAAGAATGGAAAAAGAATCTTTCAGCAGAGGCCATAAAACCTGGACCTCCGTAGCGATATAATTCCGCTTTGTATGCTATTTGTTGAATGGAATTATTGGGATACAGGTCTTCAGCAGTACTGCCCTCGGCAATTCTCTTCGATGGTTCTTTAAGGAGGTAGGCAGAAACGACGCGATGGACTTTTTCTTCCACGATTTTCCCACATTCAGGCTCGGCCGGTAATAACCGCAACCTTATGTGTTTTCCGCCTTCACCGTATTGGATGAAAAAAAATTCGGTGATGATCTTCTCGTGGAGCATTTCATTTATGAGCGGAGCGATACAAGCTTCCAGCAGTTGAAATCGTTCACTACCGTAGAAGATATGCAAACTCAACCAGGGTCTGACGATGGATTCAGTACCATTGAAATAGGTATTCATAAATATTGTGACTATTTGAAAATTGGCAAGCCTGTTCGGAATTGGGGAGCATCTCTTCCACCCGAAGTGCGGTGCTGACCTTTTTTACTATCCTTTCAAAAAATAAGCACAAGGTGGGGTTATTAAAGTCTATATACTGTGGTTTATAATCATCGCGGGTAAGTCTATTGGTTTCTTTCGTGAATTGCCGAGTATTGCTTAAACAGACGAAAACCTCATCGGGGATCTTGTGAAATTCGAGCCAGTTTTTTAAGCTTAAAAAGTAATCCACATCTTCTTGCTGGGGCATTCTTTGTGGAATGCTATCCGGTTGGAATACCCATGCCTTCCGCTGTAATATGATTTGCTCTTCAAAGGTGATCCGGGGAAAAAATACGGTATCTGGATGGGCCGTATGTTTGGCTGATTTTTCGAAATGCTGATTAATGGGAGCATATAATCCGTAGATATTGACATGTTTTACCGGACTAAAATTATGTAATAATCGAAATAATTTGGGTCTGGAATCTTGTCCTTGAAAACAAAGATCATATATCTTTACTTTCTTACCACTGTTCTTTTCTACCAATATTAATTCCCCATCATCAGCTACCTGTACGTGAATACCTGAAAGAGGTATTTGCTGATCAGCCGGCAAAAAATTATGATTGCCTGGTGATTTCACTTCCCGATCCATTAAAGTAGCATGAATATTAGCATTGAAATAAGTAGCTCCCAGGTTTTCCAGATGTAGTACATCTTTTTTTGTTTTGCTCCGGTTTTTTTCTTTCATTTCTTCAGCTACTTCCTTTGGTAATATATCGAGAAAGCGGCTGTAAAACCTGCCATACCCTATAGTAAGACTTTTGGTAAAGGCCTTGTATTTGCCTTTATTGCCTTGATAGATCTGCACAAACGTAGCCAGAGAATCATTTGGAATACTAGTGTGTTCGACTTCACAATGCTTCTGTGCTTCATCCAAGTGTTTTTTGCTGATATTGATTTCGCCGTTTTGGGCGGGAGCCAATACCTGCAGGAGAGCATTGCTCCATCTTTGGCGTAGGATGGCGTAGTTTTGCTGGGATGGAAGATGAAAGTAGTTTGGCTCTTCTTCTGATAATTTATTTTCACTTTTCTCGTAGCTTTCGATAGGTATGAGCACCTCCTGAAAATAGTCATGATACAAAGTGACAATGCTGGTACTTCTTATGCCGTACCTATCTCGATAGAACTGTTTTAAGCGCTCGTAGTCCAGATCATACCGGAGCGGATAGGCGTATTCCGCCAATTGGGCAATCAGGCCAATTATCGTTTGGGTTTGTTTGATGTCTAGAAAATGGTCATTTTGGAAAGAGGTATCTTCATAGAAGATGTTGTTTTTCTTTAAACTAAACGAAATGCGTTCTCCCTTTCCAAAAAATTGCTTTGACTGGATGTGGGTTTCCTGGCTGGACTGCCTGTTTTGTACCACTGAGTTGTAAAATTCGAAGAGGTCAATTACTTTTTGGTAGGATTCGGACAGCAACTTCTTCCGCTCTGCATAATGTTCAATCTCCAGTTGTTTTTTCACCCGCTGCAGATCATTCAAAAGCGCAATTATTCTGGAAACGATCAGATCGTTTTTCAATTCGTCGATTTGCAGGAAAGAAAACAATTTGCTGTCCCATTCGGGATCGAGACCGGAAATGCCGGTCTTGAGTTCGATGAAACCTAGAGCGACCAAATCCCTCGTGTATATTTCGCAAGCCTCCACGGATTCTTCCGTCTGCTCTACAAGTACCGCAACCAACTCCCCGAATGAGATTCTGCGCTTTTTTAATAACTCTTCAATAAATACAAGAACCGGATTTTGATTGAGTTTTTGTACTGATTCAATGTCGCTCACATTGATAATGAATAGGTACTGTCCCTCTTTTTTTTCCAGTGTAGGATTGATCTCCACCATCAGGTAGCGGCGGATGGGAACATAGACATAAAACAGATCCATTAGGCTTTTAAAGAGCAAGGTATTCAGCTTGACCGTACTTTTGATCTTCTTTTTTGTGCTGATCCCTGGATTAGTAGGAGGCGCTTGGCTCAGATCCAGGGATGAAATATTGGTAAAAGTGCTGAATGGAGAAGTCTTAAAAGCAATTCTGGTCAAATACTTTATGACTCCCTTCTCGATGTGTAATTCTTTCTTTTTAAAATCATTAGACGGTGTTTGAGTGTATTTTTTGATCTGATCCAAAAGATGATCAGAGGCAAAATTGAGCCCTTTGAGTAAAGCCTCCGATGTGGAAGCGTTTTGTATTAAAACACGAGTTGAATCCAGATATTCCCTGAACTGATCATGAATGGAGGCCCGGAGTATTTTTCTGGACGCTACCTGCTGCAGGTAAACTTTCCAGTATGCTAAATTGTCCTTGCTCAAATTAAGCTCTACCAGTTCCTTCATCCCAGCTTCAAGGCAACGGTCATTAAACAGATCCCTTCTCACTTTGATCAGTGCTTGT
>JAGQXH010000771.1 GCA_020436695.1 Lewinella sp.
AAAGGTCCTGATCACTTTTTCGTACTGTTCGCGGGCAGACTCATTTAGATCCTGATCGTATTGAATGGTGCCAATACGATAACGCGACTGTGCAATGAGGAAAGAGTCGCCCATTGAACGGGCAATGCGGTTGGCAGCCTGTTGGCTGTATAGAGCACGTGGGAAATCGCCGGCATTCTGATGAGATAGTCCTTTGCGATAATAGATATCATATAGCTTAAGAGAATAGACCGTGGTGTCCATCAACTGAAGCAGGCGGTCTGCGATCTGGGTGACCTCGCGGTTTGAAGAAGTAGTGTCCAGAGCCTGCCAAAGGCTATCCACCTGTTTCGGGTCGCTATAACCGATCTGGGAATGGAGCGGAATACTGATGAGCAGGAATACCGCATTGATCATCCATCTGGCAAACATGCCCACTGGTGGTTTAAAGGAGAGTAATGGTAATTATCGTATTAGCGAGTTTAAGGTAGTGGTTTTTAGGGAGATGTGCAACAAAGAGATTATGATAGATAGAATAATAATACGAACCGCATAATTTGGAAATAAATGCATTTTGACTGGGTATTCAGATGGAGCATTTTTTCGGTATAATTATTATCTTGTCGATACTTTGCAATTTTTAATAAATTTATTTTATCCTACGCTTAATCTGAAACGCTGTCCTATGAAAAAAGTTATAAAAAACGGTGCTCTTCCTCTTTTTGTATTACTATTAATTACGGGCTTTATATTATTCGTTGGTAATTACCTGCAGGCGCAAGTTGTCGATGAGTATTTACAGGCAGATTTTAAATTTATCGACGGTTCGCTGAATGATGACAGTCCCAATATGATCGATGGGACCGGCTATAATCTGAGCTCTGCGGTCGGCTGGGACGGTGTTACTAATTCGGCATATACCTTTAACGGATCCTCCAGTTATATCGATTGTACGGCAGACAGCCGGAATATTACGGATCAGATCACCATTAGCGCGTGGATCAGGGCCAATACGGCCCGGCGGCAGATTATGGTTTCCAAGTATGAAATGGATGCTGATGCCGGGGTGTCGCTGGGAATGTTGGATGATGGATCAGTAAGCCTGGAAGGCCGGGATGGATCCAATACTTTTCACGTGATCAATTCGGGGGGGTATCCCATCACTGATAATAAATGGCATCACATCGTCGGTGTGATTGATCAAAATCAATGGAAATTGTACGTTGATTGTTATTTGCTGGCGGAATTAAATACAGAGACTGTTTCCCCGCAATTTATCAATTCCCGGCCCTTAACCATCGGTAAATTGTCAGAACCCAACAACCTGGGACAGAGTCGCTTTTTTCAGGGGCAGATCGATGATGTAAAGATCTACAACTATCCTTTGTCGGAAGATCAATTAGGCGAAGTGTCTCCACCAAACTGTACCGGTATCCCGGACCTGCTTACCGGCTTAGTGGCCTACTATCCTTTAGATGGAGATGCCACGGATCTTAGTGGTAATGACTTGCATGGTAGTCTGAATGGTACAAGCCCGGTTGCAAATCGTTTTGATGTGGGCAATTCGGCTCTGCAATTTAACGGAATAGATGATTACATAGTCGTGAATGATAATCCCTTGTTAAATTTTGGTACCGGCCCCTTTGCCGTTTGTTTATGGGTGAAGGCCCTTGATCCGGAAGGTGGCCCGCAGATGTTGGTACATAAAGGGATCTCCGGACAGGGAGGGCAATACTGGTTAAGGGAAAACGAATACGATGAGATAACACGTCTGGGTGCATTGATCACAGAAGGTGACCCTCCCGGATCTTTTCTCTCCGTCACAGATCCCATTTTTGACGATCAGGAATGGCATCATCTGGTTTTCCAGCGAACGTATTTTGCTTTAGAGATCTGGGTCGATGGTGAAATGAAAATTCAGCTTCCGGATATGCAGTATCGCAACGTGGATAATACCGGTAATTTTATGATCGGGGCGCAAAACGCCTGGTCGGAAGGGGGAAATTATCCGTATGTCCACAATTATTTTAACGGACTGATCGATGAGGTTCGTTTGTACAACCGTCCTCTATTGCCGGAAGATATTGTGGCAGTGGCAAATACCTATTGTCCGGCGGAACTGGTTATTAGCGCCGATCCGGAATTTGATCTATATCAGGCTGAAAATATCTTGTCGACTTCCGGTACCATCACCGTTAATGGTTCCACCATTTTTAAGGCAGGAAGCTTGGTCCAGCTAAATCCCGGTTTCCATGCGGTAGCCGGCTCGGAGTTTTTGGCCAAAATAGAAGATTGTATTCCCGCCGAACCGGCATCAACCCCTGTGATCCCGGAACCGGGATCTGCCTTTGCCACCAACCTTCGGAATGCGGAATCTTCCATTTCGATGCAGGTAGCTCCTAATCCGGTGCGATCTAATATTCGGATATTATTACAGCTGGATGAACCGACTCACGCTAACCTGCAAGTACTGGATATGACCGGACGCATAGTACAGGAGCTGTTGCATGGCAGGGAACTCGATAAGGGGAGCCAGACGCTGAATGCTGATCTCAGCCACTTACCGGCAGGGATGTACCTGCTGAGTTTGCGTACGGAGGAGGCAGCCGTAACCAAAAAAATAATTAAAAATCAGGAGTAAAGTTGTTTTCTATAAGGAGAAAGGTAAATTTTGGGCCTTACTCCTGAACCTATGGGAAATCAACAACTCAGAAAACATTTAAAACGCGGCATTTTTACCCGTCTGCGCTACTGGCGTTATAAACAACAGCTCGGCGATTGTGGGCCCGGGGTCTATTTCGAACCGCAGGTACATTTAATGCGCTACCCGAAAAATATCCATTTGGGAGCTCATCTGGTGCTGAAGTCCGGAGCCCGTATCTGCGCCTGCAACGAGCGTGCCCGTATCTCGATCGGCGATAATACGACCGTCGGTTATCATACCTATCTTTTTGCTTCGGATTCGATCACGATCGGCGCCAATTGCCTGATCGCTCCTTTTGTGTATCTTGTCGATAGTGATCACAGCATTGCCCGCGACGAGCTCATCAACCGGCAGCCTAATCAGACATCACCTATTGTGATCGGTAATGACGTCTGGATCGGTACCGGAGCCAAGATCCTGAAGGGGGTAACCATCGGAGATGGGGCCGTAGTAGCCGCCGGCGCCCTGGTAAAGGATGATGTAGCGCCGTATACGATAGTCGGTGGTATCCCTGCCAAAAAAATCAGTGAAAGGACATGAAGATCGGAATTGCCGTACTCTGCCGGTACAGCTCAAGCCGCCTGCCCGGCAAGGTATTAAAGATCATAGCGGGGAAGCCCTTGCTGCAACATATTGTCGATCGGCTGGGGCAACTGGAACCGGAGCGGCCGGTAGTGGTGGCTACTTCTGAAGAAAGCAGCGATGATCCGATCGCGGAATATTGCAGACAACACCAAATTGAGTATTTTCGCGGCAGTTTGGCTAACGTAGCCGATCGCTTTTTTCAGGTAGCCCTGAAATATGACTGGGATTATATCGTTCGCATCAATGGCGATAACCTTTTCATCGACCTGGAGGCCATGCAATATTTACTGGAGCAGGCCGAAAAGGGCCATTATGATTTTCTTTCTACCGTCAAAGGGCGGACTTTTCCCTATGGAATGAGCATCGAGATCGCCCGGACGGATTTTTATGGGGAGGTGATCCGGCAAATAGCGGAAGAAAAATACAAAGAACACGTCACCTTATATCTATACGACCATCCGGAAGAAGGGGAACGGCATTATCTGTACAATACCCGGTTTCCCGGATTGAGCGGCAGGCAAATGGCGATCGATACCCAGGAAGACTTTGCCCGGGCCACAAGGATCATGGACCGTTTGGCTCCTGTCGGATATCAGTACACCTTGGGGGATCTGGCAAAAATCTACGATGAGTTATGAAAAAAAATACCTGGGCCGGTAAGAACGGCCCATTGTTGATAGCGGAGATCGGAGGTAATCACGAAGGCGATTTTGACTATGCCCGGCGGCTTACTGAGCTGGCTATCGGAGCTAATGTAGATTTCATCA
>JAGQXH010000772.1 GCA_020436695.1 Lewinella sp.
GTTATTATCTATACGTAGAGTCGGACTTACCAAACTATTCCTATAAGAACGGCGCTCTCGAAGGCCCCTGTTTTGACCTAACCCAACTGGCGGCAGCTACTTTTCGTTTTCACTACCACCTATACGGAGCGGATATGGGACAGTTACAAGTCCAGGCAAGACTTGAGGGCGAATCTACCTGGAACACCTTATGGTCTAAGGGAGGTGACCAAGGAAACTATTGGTTTCTAGCGGAGGTCGACCTTACGGCTTACCTAGGGCAAACTGTTCAATTACGTTTTTACGCCACTACCAGTGATGGTCCGCAAGGAGATATGGCCGTCGACCTGCTGGAACTCAACAGCACCCCCGTCACTTACACTGCCGGTTGTGGAGCAGGAGCCATAAGTACATTTCCATACTATCAAAGTTTTGAAACCGACTGGGGATTATGGAGTGAAAGAACCAGTCCCAGCATGTGGCAACGAAACCAGGGCGCAACCCCTTCGGGCAGTACCGGCCCATCCGGTGCTCAATCCGGTACCTGGTATGCCTTTACCGAAGCCAGTAGTTCCAATTATCCCCATAAAACCGGCATCCTGGAAAGCCCCTGCTTTGACCTCAGTTTAGCCGTAAGTGCCTATTTCCAATTTTACTACCACATGTATTCCGGCTACGCCAGTGATCCAGCCTCCATGGGGGAAGTTCGGCTCGAGATCAGTACCAACGGGGGGAATACCTGGTCCTCGATTTGGTACAAAGAAGGAAATCAGGGCGACAACTGGATTTCGGAGACCATTGACCTTTCGGGGTATCTGGGTGAAACGATCCGATTGAGATTTTACCGGATCACCGGTTCCCAGTATTTCGGCGATTTCGCCATTGACAACCTTTCCCTAAATGTGGGTTTAATTGATGACACCGAAGACCTAG
This sequence comes from Lewinella sp., assembly GCA_020436695.1. Lineage (GTDB taxonomy): Bacteria > Bacteroidota > Bacteroidia > Chitinophagales > Saprospiraceae > Flavilitoribacter. Next base: position 913 of record JAGQXH010000772.1, read on the forward strand.
TCGGACAAGTGATACATCCGGCGGTGAGCAGTTGTGCCGTCAGTGGTTATACGAACTGTTGTGAACCTTCCCTCAGCGGTACCAACGTAGCCAATATCATCATTACTGCCGAGTCGGTGGATGGGAGCAATCAGGTACAGACCACCAGTAACGGCAGTGGGAGCTACAGCGCCAATTTGCCCGCTGGACCGGTGAGGATCATCCCTTTTGCCAACTCTTCAGATTGGTACAACGGTCTATCGACCTTTGACATCGTCAATCTACAAAAACACGTCAACCGGACCGAACTGATCGATTGCCCGCTGCGCCGTATTGCCGGCGATGTAGACAACGACGGCGACCTGGACGGCGACGATGTGCAGACCCTACAGGACTTGATCCTGAATATCCAGACCTCGCTGGCAGATGTACCCAACTGGCGCTTCGTACCCAAGATCTACCTGCAAGCCGAGACCGTGCACCCGGACGAACGATTTCAGGCCGATTTTTGGAACCTGGCCGCTGAAAACAGTCAGGGTCAGGACTACCCCTTCAGGGGAAAATTCCACTACGATGGTCAGGAACTAGCCTACAACACGACCGACAACTGGATGAACGGCATATTCAGCTGGCCCCACTACCCTACCGCAGAATGCCCGGATGACTACTGGGACCTCTACATCGTCAAATCGGGTGATATCAACGGTAGCGCCTCACCAACCGGATTCAGTACTACTCCGCCACCGCAGCCGTTTGTTGCCGGCAATAATCCAACGTTGAGCACCACGGCAATATCCAACCTGCCGGCTCAGGAAGGAACGCCGACGATCGACTCCAAAAAATCAAGCCATCTGGCCAAGAACGGCAACAAGAAGTACGAGATCCGGATTGTGGCGAGTACTCCCGTGCCCGTGGAAGCCTACCAATTAGGGCTCCGGTTTGACCCCGAAGTACTGGAGCTGGGCAAGATCAAACCCAACAAAGAAAGCCTGGCGCTGGATGAGGCCCGCAATTTTGGTCAAAGCAAGCAAACCGGCAAAGAAGGTTATCTGCGAACCATCTGGGTCAATGATTTCCGTGAACGGGCAGATGGCCTATCCATGGCAGAAGGCTTGACCCTGTTTGCTTTTGAATTCAAAACGAATGCTGATCTAGAGTTTGTACGTAGTGCTTTCCGATTAGACAATGCCGTGATGACCGGCGAGTTTTATGGTGCCAATGGGCTAATTAAGGATATTGACCTTCAAGTCTTTATTGAGTAATAGTAGCGGTGTCCCTAATACTTTCCATCATTAAAATTTTTCTCCAAAACTTTAGAATCATACCAATATGAGGTGGTTTTTCTCTCTGATTTTCATCTATCTCCATATTCATTTGACCATTGCTCAGCAAGCAAATGAACGCCCCATCCGTCATTTCGCCACTCAGCAAGTTGAAAAAGAACTCGCTGCAACTTTTCCAGAAGTCACCGAAGCACGAATGGACATTGAAAAGTACATCAGGTCATTTCGTCCGGTAGGTGCCATCAAAAACAAAAACATACCCATTGTTTTTCATATTCTACGGAACAGTGCTGAAGTTACTATCAGTGAAGCTCAGATAGTATCCCAAATCGAAGCTTTAAATCGCGACTTCAGTAGTCAGGCCTTTGTGCCGGATTTTCCGGCAAACCAACTGGAAGGTTTTCTAGCTAAGCGCCCTGAACGGCTGAATATATCATTCTGTCTGGCCGTCTCCAAACCCGGTGCAAACGGCCAACGGGGGATACTATACGAAGATACCAACGTTGCTGAATGGTCGGCCGACAATCAGATAAAATATACAAATGCTGGAGGATCCGATCCCTGGTCGACAGAAGATTACTTAAATGTGTGGGTGAGCAAACTGGCTGACGGAGTAAGTGGATGGGCACAATTACCCGGAGGCCCCACCGCTACGGATGGTATTGTAATTGACTACCGATTCTTCGGTACTTCCGGAACTGCAGTGGCTCCTTATAATGAAGGCAAGACCCTGACTCATCTGGTGGGTAGTTATCTGGGTTTAGAAGAATTGTGGAATGAATCCATTAAATGCGATGACGATAAGGTGTTGGATACGCCGCTTCATAACGGACCCAATATTGGATGCCCGGTTTACAGACACGTCAGCACCTGCTATCAGTACGCTACAGTAGAAATGACCATGAATTTCATGGACAATACCGATGATCCCTGCATGTACATGTTCACATTCGGCCAAATGCTCCGAATGCATGCCATGCTGGGTCCCAAAGGTCCAAGGAAAATGCTGGCCAACAATGGAAATTTATGCTATAGGGAAAAAATAGCCGGATTGAATGGCACTACTTACGACGAGCATTCTTCCATAGTGATGCAGCCTAAATTATCCATTCAACCCAACCCAACCAGGGGGATGGTGCAATTTAACATTGGGAATATAAGTAACGAATTTGCCGTATTACAGGTTTTTGATCCAAACGGTCGGCAAAAATTCACTACCGTCTGGGAAACTCCGGCCACTACTTCAACTATGAACCTGGACTGCGTAGACTGGCCTCCTGGAATATACTTTGTGAAAGTAACCGGAGATGGCCAGGTGATTACCGAACGCCTGGTGATTACCCGCTAACTAAGTGTTTTATCAATTCCATTTTCTCTGATCCACAAATGATAATATTATGAAGAAGTTCATATTCTTCTCTACCATACTATTTTCCTTAATCAATATAACTGCAAAAAGCCAACCGACCAATAACCTCATTGGAGGAGTAGTGACCCCACCGCCTAACGTAGGCGCCCTGGGAAAATTTATAGACATACCCGTCAACCTCGCGCAAGGGGTTCCACAAATCGGGATTCCTATCTACAATTTAGCTGAAGGTCCACTATCCCTACCTATTTCCCTGGATTATCACGCCTCCGGCATTCGTGTGGCAGAATTGGCCTCCTGGGTGGGCATAGGCTGGAATCTAAGGGCCGGAGGTATGGTAAGCAGAACGGTGATGGGTATACCCGACGAGGGTAGTGCCGGCCTTTACTGGACAGCCAGTGGTTTAAATAATATTTACCCTCAGACACCGTCTGAGACGACCAGCTTTAATGTAGTCAACAACTATCAAGACGGCGAAGCAGACATTTTTT
>JAGQXH010000773.1 GCA_020436695.1 Lewinella sp.
GTAGAGAACTGGCAGGAGATCTCCGACATGATGAATGAATTGTTTGATCTGCTGATCGATCATTATTCAGAAGAGAAGAATGTGGATAAGCAGGCGCTGGAGAATGTCATCACTCCCATGAAGGCAATCTTTGCTTCAAAAGAAGGAATTGAAGGCTATGTACTGAAAGAACTACAATATTTTCATTTTCCTCTCGGTCTGGAATATCCAGCGAATGAGCCGGTCGAATACGAGGAAGAATTGCCAAATTTGCTGGGCGGAGGCCCCATCAGAGGTCATTCCAGATTGTATTTTGAAAGCGTTGATTTTGATCAGGCATACTGCGTACTTATTCACGAGATGAAATTAAATCCGGATGATACCCGTGATATGGTTGCTGCTTTTTTTAGGAGTATGGGGCAAACTGGCGATGAACTGGAGAAAGTAGTTAATAACGCAGTGTTTGACATTACGGATTATAACCGGTTTGAGTATTTTTTCTTTCCAGGTGTACCTTTATACATTAAAACCAGACGGGAACTGGTCATGGATCTGGATGAAGAACACCAGAGAAGGATCGACGTTATTCAGATTGAATTATTGGATCCGTAATTTCATGGATGAGATAAGAGAAACGATGTGAACGTATCAAACTACTCAGCTAGCAAAAACCAGTTGATAGAACAATACCGCCGCGATACCACCCAAAATCGGCCCAACGACCGGGACCCAGGCATAGCTCCAGTCAGAATCCCTCTTACCTGGGATGGGCAGAATGGCATGGGCGATCCGCGGCCCAAGGTCTCTTGCCGGGTTGATCGCGTAACCGGTCGTACCGCCGAGACTTACACCAATAGCGACTACTAACGCACCCACGGCCATAGGGTTAAGGCCATCCGAGAATTTATTGGCTCCCAGGGCCATAATGCCCAGCAGGAGAATAAAGGTGCCCAGAAATTCACTGAAGAAATTGGAAGGAGCGTGTCTTATCGCCGGAGCAGTGCAGAAAATGCCGAGTTTGGCGTCTGCATCGCGTGTACCTTTCCAGTGAGGGTAGTAGTGTAGCCATACCAGCGTGGCACCCAGCATGGCACCCAGCAGTTGCGCCAGCAAGTAGCCAGGCACAAGCGCCCAGTCGAATGCACCTCCCGCGGCGAGCCCCAGGGTGACGGCGGGGTTGATATGGGCGCCACTGGCCATTCCCGCCAGATAGACCGCGAAAGTTACGGCTAACCCCCAGCCGCTGGCAATGACCCACCAGTTGGAGCCCTCTACTTTTGAACCTTTGAGCAATACGCCGGCAACCACGCCGTCTCCGAGAAGAATAAGCAGGGCTGTGCCGAAAAATTCTGCAATGTAAGCTTCCATTATTGAATGTTCAGTTCATATTTCGGTCCAATAACGGAATAATATTTTTTTGAGAAAAGAAATTGAGATAGTAAGTTCTGAAAAAAAAATACTGAACGAGATTTGCTCTTTCTGAAGGTCTTCCACGGCCCGTACATTGTTGAAATTCCAGAAACAAAAAAGCAATTTGCCCGTAAACCCTGTTGAGAAATCAGCACTATACCCGGAACAACACCTAACACTATTGAAACATGAAAAGGTCACTTTACTGCGCGAATATCTGTTCGCGTAAGCCTGTTTTGGTCATTTCACTCATATTTTTGTTTCCTGCTTTCATTTTAGCGCAATGTTTTGCAATCGAATCGCATAACAGTGCGGGATCCGGCTCTTTCACTGTACCAAATGATGCTCAGTATTACATCATCCGAGTCACTGTAGTGGGGGCAGATGGCGGTGATTATCCCCAGAGTGATGGCGGTACCGGAGGAAGTGGTGCCAGTATGGCGGCAGAATTCCTAATAAAGGGTGGTAGTAAGTTGGAATATCATATCGGAGGCGCCGGTGAAGACGGTTCTGTGATCTTTCCACCCAGGGCCGGTGGTGGCGGCGGAGGTACCGCAGTAGTATTGAATGACCAGGGGAGCCGGATCGTGCTGATCGCAGCCGGTGGCGGCGGCGGATCGGGAGGTTCCAATGTTTATCCCGATGCCGGCGGTGGCGGCCTGGCTACACTGAGCGCGGTTCCTGCCGGCGGTACTTCCAGCGGTTACGCAGCCGGTGGTGGCGGGTTCATTTGGCCGGGAGAAGACGGCTTTGCCGGCTCAACCGGAGGAGAGCCGGGTACGCTTAACGGCGGCCTGGGTAACGGCGGCCTGGGAGGAGCCAATGCCGGCGGCGGCGGACAAGGTTTTGGTGGCGGTGGCGGCGGTGCTGCCCAACTCGGTGGCGGCGGCGGCGGTTATCGCGGCGGGGACGGAGGGGGCCGCGATGAGGATGACATCGCTTCGTTTTGGGGAAAAGGAGGATATTCATTCATCTCCCAGTCGCCCGCACTGCAGCCCAATCCGATACTCAGTAGTATCTCTGATGGAACGGACGGTAACGGTATGGGAAAAGATGGTAAGGTGAAGATCGAATGTGTATCGGCCTTACCGGTGGAATTGGTATCATTTGAAGGACGGCAGGAGCCAAAGGGCGTTCTGCTGGAATGGGTGACCTCAACGGAGGTCAATAATCGGGGATTCAACGTAGAGCATTCCGGTGATGGTATTATTTGGCAAAAGGTAGGCTTCGTAGCGGGCAACGGTACGACCAGTTTAACTCAGCAGTACCACTTTTTGCATGAGCAGGCGATCAATGGGCTCAATTACTACCGGCTTAAACAAATGGATCACGATGGAGTGTTTGAGTACTCGGATGTGATCAGTGTACTAATGGAAAGTACGGATCGGCTACGGATATCTCCAAATCCTACCAGCGGACAGCTTACACTTACCGGACCCGATATGGAAGGTGCAATGGTCGACATTAGGGATCAGTTCGGAAAGACCGTGAAAAAGACCCGGGTACTACGTCGGTCCATCGACCTGTCCGATCTTCCTGCCGGAGTCTACCTCCTGAATATGCAAACCGGTGGCCGGAAATTCCTGAAACGGATAGTAAAGGAATGAGACGGAAGGGGAGTGATTTGGCAGGGGATTTCAAAGATTTTTTTTTGGGCAAATAGTGATAAACATCACCTATTATAAATACTTTTATGTATTATTTTAGCGCAGCTGTTTTGGAACACGGATGTGTAGCCAAAAATTGTAGATTAATATTGTTCGCTGCTGGATGTAATTCATTATTTTTGTAGGACGAAATCGATCCCTCCCCCCGATCGGACCGAAGCAAACATAATCTCGACCTTTACAACCACAATTTCAGTTTGCACCTGGTGCAGACTGCATGTTCGTGCTTTCAGTAGTTATGATCGCCCCGGTTGGCTCTTATGAGCTACGAACCACATTCCCATGAAAGAGTAAAAATATAGTGTATGTACAGACGACCTTTACACTTTTTTATCCTGTTCACCTTCCCGCTTTTCCTTACTGCCCAAAACGTCGACGTTCAGTCGTATCGTACCATTAATGGTTCTTTCAATAACCTGAACAGTTCTGACTGGGGAGCAGCCGGTACCAACCTGCTTCGGGTAAGCGGCGTAGCCTACAGTGACGGGATCTCCGCTCCGGCCGGTCTCAACCGGCCCAATCCGCGTGAAGTCAGCAATACCCTGTTCGCTCAGGATGGTTTGCTTAATGATCCCCTGGCACTCAGCGATTTCTGCTGGGTATGGGGGCAATTTATCGATCACGACATAGGTCTTACTCCTGACGGTAACGAGACTGCCTTCATCGACGTACCGCGAGGTGACCCTTATTTCGATCCGAATAGCGCCGGTCAGGCACTCATTCCCATGATGAGGAACGTATATGATCCGGCTACCGGTACCTCCACCGATAATCCCAGGCAGCACCCCAATATGATCACTGCCTTTATTGACGGATCGGGTGTGTATGGCTCTAATGATGAACAGGCCGCCTGGCTACGCACTTTTCAGAACGGAAAACTAAAAGTATCTGCCGGCAATTTGTTGCCTTTTAATACCTCTACCGCTGAATTCGACGGTCCGGTAGATCCCAGTGCTCCGCATATGGACGACGCCCTTG
>JAGQXH010000774.1 GCA_020436695.1 Lewinella sp.
CGGGGAGCCACCATACAGAACATTCTCGATTTTGAAGAGGATTTTAAGAAGTATGGGATCAAGGTATTCAAACTGGAACAGAACTATCGCTCGACCGAACATATCGTACAGGCTGCCAACGAACTGATCACTTATAATGCGCGGCAGATCCCCAAGAGGATCTGGTCGGATAAAGGAGAAGGACAGCGTATCCGCATCATCAAAGCGATGACCGATGCTGAGGAAGGGAAGCGGGTGATAGACACCATCATGGAGCAGAAAAACCGCTTTCATCTGAGTAATGTCGATATCGCTATTCTATACCGTACCAACTCCCAGTCGCGGATCTTTGAAGAACATCTACGCCGCCTGAACCTGAATTATCGGGTATACGGAGGACTCTCTTTCTACCAACGCAAGGAGGTAAAGGACCTGATCGCCTATCTGCGGTTGGTAGTGAATCCCAGGGATGAAGAGGCATTTCGCCGGGTGATCAATTTCCCGAAACGCGGCATAGGGGATGCTACAGTTGATAAACTGGCCGATCTGGCTAACTCGAAAAACATCAGCATGTGGGATGCCCTGCCCATCTACGGTGCGAGTGGGCGTTCAGGAAAGGCCATTGCCGATTTTGTGGATATGATCACCAAGGCGGCCAAACGGGCCGATACGGCGAACGCTTATGAACTGGCTACCTATATTGCTAAAAGATCGGGATTGATCGATCTGCTCAAAGCCGATACTTCAGTGGAAGGGATCAACCGAATGGATAACTTCAATGCGTTGCTGGATGGCATCAAAGCCTTTGTAGAGGATGAAATGGAAACCCCCATTGATACGGATAATGCGCCTGATAAATCACTGGCCAGTTATCTGCAGAATATCGCTTTACTGACTGATTTTGACGAAAAGAAAACTGATGGAGACCATATTACCCTCATGTCGGTTCACTCGGCCAAGGGGCTTGAATTCAAATCGGTCTTTGTGGTAGGAATGGAAGAAAAGCTATTTCCTTCCTATATGTCGATGGATAGTCTGGAAGGCCTGGATGAGGAACGCCGCCTTTTTTATGTGGCCATAACGCGTGCAGAACAATTTTTGACGCTTTCTTACGCCAATGCCCGATATCGTTACGGTTCCATGCGTTACAATGAACCCAGCCGCTTTCTGGAAGAGGTACCCCGGCAGAATGTGGAAAGCACGGCCGGCCTGCGTTCGGCTCCGGCGGAATTTGCCAATTTCTCCGCTCCGCCTTCCGGTGCCAGCGTTAAAGGCAATTTTTCTCGGTCACGAGCCGCACAGACCAGTAAGGTTAACGTGGATCCGGCTTCTTTTAAACCAAGTCCGCATGATGACATCCAGGCAGGAATGAAAGTATTACACCTGAAATTTGGAGAAGGTAAAGTGATCAGCATCGACGGTGGCAAGAACAATCGGGTGGCGACTATCTTTTTTAAAGATGTGGAGAACCCACAGCGGAGGATCATGCTGAAATTTGCCAAGTTGCAGATATTGACTTGATTGGTACGATCATAAGTAGGAGATAGCACCCAAAAAAAATCCATGGAAGTCAAAACCAGGCATTCTCATCTCATTCGTCAGGAGGCGGCACGTCTCGGCTTTTCCTTTGTGGGTATGGCCAGGGTGGAATACATGGATGAAGAAGCACGGCATTTGGAAGAATGGCTGCACCGTGGACTGCACGGAGAAATGCACTACATGGCTAATCACTTTGAAAAGCGGGTGAACCCCCGAAAGCTGATGGAAGGGGCCAGGTCCGTGGTAAGTCTGATGTACAACTATTATACCGATCAGGAGCAGCAAGATCCCGAAGCTCCCAAGCTGGCCAAATATGCTTACGGTAAGGATTATCACTTCGTCATCAAGCATAAACTAAAAGATCTTCTCCGCTTTATATCGGAACAGATAGGAGAGGTAAATGGTCGTTGTTTTGTAGATTCGGCGCCGGTGCTGGAACGCGACTGGGCGCGAAGGGCCGGGATCGGGTGGGTAGGAAAAAATACCTTGCTGATCCATCCTAAAGCCGGTTCCTACTTCTTTCTGGCGGAACTGATCCTCGATCTGGAATTGGTCTACGACGATCCGATAAAAGACTATTGCGGCACCTGCCGGCGTTGTATTGATGCCTGCCCGACCGAAGCGATCTCGCCGGACGGATACTGGATGAACGGCAGCAAATGCATTTCCTACCTCACCATTGAATTGCGCGAGGCCATCCCGGAGGAATTCCGGGGTAAAATGGAGAACTGGATGTTCGGTTGCGATATTTGCCAGGAGGTTTGCCCCTGGAATCGCTTTGCCGAACAACATGAAGAAACGGCCTTTGAACCTCATCCGGGACTTTTGGAAATGTCGCGCCGGGATTGGGAAGAGATCACCGAGGAGACCTTCCGGGAACTCTTTCGCAAGTCGGCAGTGAAACGTACTAAATATGAAGGTCTGAAACGGAACATCACATTTTTGCAATAGTACCTATTTCATTACCCCTGATGAGCACAAAACCAATGAGCAATCACTATTTGATCTTTTATCTGTTGCTTTTGCCTTTTTTCCTAAACGGACAGCAGTTGGAGCATCAGATCCAGTCAGTACATGAAGAACTGCGTACCTTGAAACAACAGGAAGCTGTTCTATACCGACGACTGGAGGATCTGAAACTGTCCAAAATTCAACGCGACTTGCGTCAGGTTGGACTCCCAACCGATGATTATATCATGCACCAGGCGATGGCGCTCTCTTATTCCGAACCGCACGAGCAGGCCCGCTGGGTAGCTCATATTATCTTACCGGATATTATTGAAGGGCAGATCAGCCGGACCAATGACTTTCGGGTAGATCCCATGGTGGCCACCGGGACGGCGGTGGAAGAGGATTATTTTTTGAAATTTCAGCAAGCGGATAATACAACCGGATATGATGGTTTTGGCTACGACCGGGGACATCTGGCTCCTTCGGCCGATTTTCGCTGGTCAGAAACAGCCCTCTCAGAATCTTATTATTACTCCAATATGTCGCCTCAGGTGGCCGACTTTAACCGGGGAGCCTGGGCCGATCTGGAATCGACCATCCGGGGGTATCTTTTTCAGCATCCGGAAACCCAATTGTATGTGGTAACCGGAGGGATACTTCGGGACGGTCTGCCGGTGATCGAAAGAAGCGTCAACAGTGTAAGCATTCCCGAATACTTTTTCAAGGTAGTAATGGATCTGAATGCCCGACGCGGCATTGGCTTTATACTTCCAAATAACAGGATCGACTATCCGCTGGAATCCTATGCCGTGAGTATCGATGAGGTAGAAGCCAGGACCGGACTGGATTTTTTCAATCTGTTGCCTGTGGATGTACAGGCCGGGATCGAATCCCGATTTGACAAATCGCAATGGGTCCCGGAAGTAAGTGCCGGTGATGTGGACCCGCTTTATCCGCCGGATCTGCCAAGAGGACATTTCAATAGCGTACAGGCTAAGCAGTATATGGGGAGCGGTGAAGAAATAATAGTGTGCGGAACGGTGGTGAGCACCCGATACAGCCGCAGCGGCAATCTATGGCTCAATCTGGATAAAAAGTATCCGAATCACATTTTTTCCGTGTATATCCGGAAGGAAGATCTGGTGAATTTCCCCTTTGAAGGTGATCAATACTGGCTCAACGAAGAGGTGTGTTTCAGGGGGCAGGTCCAGAACATGAACGGTGTACCCACCATCAGAATTGAAAAAGAAGAACAGGCCAGTCTCTATAAGGACTGACCTTATTGCGTGGTGAAAGTCTATTCGATCGGCTTGATCATCGGCAGATCAATTACTTTATATTCCTCGAAGCCAACACTAAGCCAGCCCATCACACCGCCGGAGGCATGGGCAACGTGATCCGCAAAGCTTTTCAGGCTGTTGTAGTAGAGGCGGGCATAAAAATGATCTAATTTGGGAAGTATAGTGTTGAGTCTGGCCAGTTTTTGAGAAATGGCCTGCTTGCGTTCTTCTACTTCATTAGGGAGCTCATTCAGAATCGCAAAAAAACGCTCTTCAAAAGTGT